>SKZL01000039.1 GCA_007127395.1 Balneolaceae bacterium | reverse complement strand
ATTGTAACTCTCTGCAATGAGATAGATCGCCTTAATACGGTTCTCTTCGTCCAGATAGGGCAGTGCATCTATAAATGATTGAATAGCCTCTTCATATCGCCTTTGCTGATAGTATGACTCCCCCAGTGCGGTTCCGATTCTGCGCGCTTCTGCCGTATTCGGATGCCTTTCCCGCAATAATTCAAATGCATCTGAAGACTCTTCATACCGCTCTTCCTCCAAATAGAGACGGCCTCTTGAGTAGAGTGCCCTTGGCGACCAAATACTTCTGCCGTGGTTATCCGAAAGTTCCAGAAAATATCTTCTCGCTAATGGATAGTTCCCATTTTCAGCTGCTGTTTCACCAAGGGTATAATAGAGTTCGGCCCGGTCTGTATATGATTGGGGATAATTCAGTGCCTGATCCATTCTTCTGATCGCTTCTTCCAGATCACCGTTTTTCTGATGCTGATCAGCCACATTTCTCAACAAAACGGCTGCACGGTTACTGCCCGGATAATCCTGAATAAATTGGTCCACATAGACGTCTGTACCTGTCGGATCAACCTGTTTATACGCTCTCACAATGTAGAAGTCAGCTGTCTCCTTTCCGATCTCATTTTCACTGTTCTCCGAAGCCTGGTGAAAATAGGATATCGACTCAAAAAAAAGTCCCTTTTCAAACAGGTCGAGTCCGGCCTGAAAATGACGGTTATATGACTCCTGCTCATGCTGTGCATAGGCCGCAGGGATAACCAAAAGCAGTGCAAGTAGAATAGCAGTTGGTTTATAATAGTACTTCAGCTTCCGGCTCATGTAGATAAATTCTTAATGAAACTTGAGAATATGTAACTTCCAAATATACCAACTCTGAAGGATTTGTTCCCGAAATCATCCATTTTATCAGAGAGTTCTATTTCATACATCCAGATATCTGATCAGCTCATCTGCTTTTGAACTCAAATCGAGCTGCATTAAATCTGATTTATTGGTAGTTAGAGCTGTATAACCGTGACGTCTGAGCGATGAGGTGATCGCTGATGTCTCTTCTGAACTGACCTTAATGGATATTTCCAGATAGGCTTCCATTTCAGCTGATGGGTTTACTGTTAAACCCAATATTTTTGCTCCCTCCGTTTCAATCAGGTGAACTATTTCTGAGAGTGTGAAATCTGCACGCGCCATATGAACAGCTATAACAGAACCTTCCGTATTGAGGTTAAGCATTTTGGAAAGAGCTTCAAGAACCTTTTTTTTCTCAATCACACCGATATACTGCTCTGCATGATCCACGACCGGAACCAGCCTAACCTCATGCTGAAGCATCTGCCTGGCCACTTCAAAGATATGCTGATTATGATATGTGTAAAAAGGCGGCCGGATATTCAACTCTGAAACTAACTTTGATTCATCCAGCTGATTAGCAATATCCTCAAAAAGGATATGTCCGATATTTCTTGAGGTTAATGGTTCAACCACGGGCAGGCTGGATGTTTGCCATGCATCCATTTTTGCCAAAGCGAGAGAGATCGGGCTCAAAGGCTCAAGTGGATTGAAATCTCTATTTAATAACTCCTTTGCCAGCATGTTAGACGTTTATCAAAGGTTTAATATCAGCAAGCATCGATTTGAACTTTGCACGATCCTCTTTCGTTAGGCTTCCTTCTATTGACACGTAATTCCCATCATAATGTTCCTTATCGACAATTCCTACCTCATGTAAATAGGCTACTGCTTTATAGTGTGACATAGGAATCCGGTAATTGAAGTCAACGTACTCTTCTTCAATAATTTTTCCAAGGTGTTCCTGAAGTTTTTCCAGGCCAATACCACGTATAGCAGATACAAACAGTGCCCCCGGGTACTCACGCTTTAAACTGATTAATGTCTCCGGATCTATGGAGTCAATCTTATTGAACACAAGCAATTTTCGTGACTTTATGATCCCTAAATCTTCAAGTGTTGTTTCAACAACTTCAATATAATCTTCGATCAGCTTGCTGCCTGAATCTACAATATGGAGCAGTACATCTGCATCCCTGACCTCATCAAGTGTTGACTTAAAGCTCTCAATAAGCCCGTGTGGAAGCTTCCTGATAAATCCGACCGTATCTGACAACAAAATCTCATGATTCTCCATTTCCAATCTCCTGACAGTAGAGTCCAGAGTCGCAAAGAGCCTGTCTTCCGCAAGAACCTCTGACTCTGTCAATGCATTCATCAATGTCGATTTTCCTGCATTCGTGTATCCGACCAAAGATACTCTCGTCAGATTTTCACGCCCTTTTCGTTGTGTCGTACGCTGTTTATCCAGCTTTTCCAATTTCTCTTTTAACGTGGAAATACGTTTTCCTATCAGCCTTCTGTCTGTCTCAATCTGCGTTTCACCGGGGCCTTTTGTGCCAATACCACCTTTCTGCCGTGAAAGGTGAGTCCAGAATCGTGTTAGCCTTGGCAAGAGATATTGCAGCTGTGCAAGTTCTACCTGAGTTTTAGCGGCAGCCGTTTTTGCCCTGAAGGCAAATATGTCCAAAATTAACCCGCTGCGATCCAGTACCTTGACTTTTGTGATTTTTTCAATGTTTCTGATCTGTGTTGCAGACAACTCATCATCAAAGATCAGCAGATCTGCATCCTTATCAGAAACCAGCTGTTTTAATTCATGCAACTTACCCTTGCCGATGTAAGTGATCGGATCTGGGTGAGGACGATTTTGCAGTACTTTTGTAGCTGTATCAGCGCCGGCTGTGTCTGCCAGCAACATCAATTCGTCCAGGTACTCCTCTGCCAGCCAACGGGGTGTATCGGGGCCAAAAATTCCAACCAATACTGCCCTCTCCTTTTTCAGAGATGGTTTTCTGATATCTTCAAGCAAAATAAATGGGCTACCTTATGCCATTTTAATTATTCGAGTGACTTAAAATCAAAAGAAGTATCCGCAACAGGCGTCATCAGTCTTCCGATTTTCAATGAGACAATCTTATCAAACTTCAGGGTACTCCGATCCGGTACAAAAAGTTCCAGCCGAATAAGCCTCTTCCGGGGCTCTTCTCCTCCAATCTCTCTGTAAATAAAAACATAGTCTGAACCCCTGGAGGATGGTTTTTCAACATAATCATTAATTTGATGCCATGCGATAGTTTGAGAAGGGTCATTAATATTTTTAACAATTCCATGATCCGTTATATAGGATTTGGAAGTAAAATAACTGGATGTAAACCAACAGATCCCCATCCACAAGTAACAGCTGATTATTGTGTTATACTGATCAATACCGTAGAGGGTTACCCCTGCAGCCACAATCAACAAGAAGCCAAGAAACAGAGTCGAAAAAAGCGGATATCCTCCCATCTTTCCCGATTTCCAGCTGATTCTAATATTCCGCAGCCGTATTGCATTTGCAACAGTGTATACAGCAAGGAATGTTGCGCCCAGTGTAAAGAGCGCCAATAACAAAACAAATAGGCTATAAATATCAGTTGTGATGTTCATTCAAATGACTCTGCTTTATAGTATCTCGAAATAAGTGACTCTAATAGTAATAAAATGATAGTTATGAATACAAACCAATACCAAATTTCTCTTCCAAATGTTGCAAGTTCTAAATCCTCGGTGATCTCACCAACCTCATTTTTTAAATTCAACATTTGAACATGCGGGAATTTTGCAGAAAGTATTCTTTCCATCTCTGTATTATCAAACGTACGAAGTTCTGATTCCATTGTGCTCTGGTTTAATCCGATGAGGATATTCTCATCCGCCGTTTGAACGGTAAGCCAACCCGGGACCCACTCAACACCCGGATACGATAACTCAGCCCCCTGAACAGCCTGCCTGCTGTCAGGAATAATGGCCTCCCCATCTCTTAATAAGCGTGAATTTTCCGGGCTGCCATCTATTCGAAACCTGAATATCTCACCCAGTTCATGTTTTTTTATAACCGCACCCTCTCCTCTCGCCAGATAGTCCACTGTTCTGTAAAATAGTGGTGCAAACAGCGGCTTCACAGGAAAGTTGGACCATCCCGGATCACTGCCGATAGCAGATACCACAATCCTTCCTGAACCGGCTCTGATCTCATACAACAAAGGTCTGCCCGTTCGTGTATTCAAAATGGGAAAATCTCCGGCCCTTCCTGTTGGTTCAATCTCGTAGTAATAAAAAATCTCCGGCACATTGAGGCGCAACTCCTCT
>SKZL01000212.1 GCA_007127395.1 Balneolaceae bacterium | reverse complement strand
TGCTTTGAGTGCGGAAGAGAAAAAAAAGCTTTTTGAATTAAGTAAACGTAATTAGTTATCACTGTAAAATTGATAATTCTTTGTAATGGCTGCTATTCATAGACAAAAAACAATCCGGGTGATGGTCGACGATGTGCCTATCGGAGGGGGAGCACCGATCGTCGTTCAATCGATGACCAACACCGATACGGCTGACGTAGATTCAACGGTTGATCAGATTGAGCACCTTTACAAAGCGGGTTCAGAACTTGTGCGAATTACCGTTAATCATGCAGAGGCTGCCAAAGCAGTTCCTCATATCAAAGAAAAACTGATGAAAAGAGGGATTGAGGTTCCGATTATTGGTGATTTCCATTATAACGGGCACAAACTTTTACCGGGCTATCCCGACATGGCTTCGGCCTTGTCAAAATTCCGGATCAATCCGGGGAATACCGGTACCAAAGCTCGGGACGAGAATTTCTGTACGATTGTTGAGCAGGCGATCAGATATGACAAGCCTGTTCGCATTGGGGTCAATTGGGGATCACTGGATCAACAGTTACTGGCTCAATATATGGATGCCAATAATGCTCTTACAAAACCAAAATCAGCGAAAGAGGTGATGCTTGATACGATGGTGGAGAGTGCCAGGCGATCTACTCAGCTTGCCGAAGAGGTTGGGTTAGCATCAGATAAGATTATAGTTAGTTGTAAGATGTCGGGAGTTCAGGACCTGATTAATGTTTATCAGCGTATAGGAGAAACAATACCGTATGCACTCCATTTAGGGCTGACTGAAGCAGGCATGGGGATGAAAGGGACAGTAGCCAGTTCGGTTGCCCTTGCTGTGTTGCTTCAGAGAGGAATCGGTGATACCATTCGTGTATCTCTGACTCCAATGCCGGGTGCCGACAGGGCAGAGGAGGTGCGAATTTGTCAGCAAATATTACAATCACTCGGTATCCGCAGTTTTATCCCGCAGGTGACATCCTGTCCGGGTTGCGGGCGAACCAAAAGCACCTATTTTCAGGAACTTGCTGATGAGATCCAAAATTATATACTTGATAATATGCCGGCCTGGAGGGAGATGTATCCGGGAGTTGAGGAGATGGATGTCGCTGTGATGGGCTGTGTTGTAAACGGCCCCGGTGAATCGCGACATGCCAATATCGGTATCTCACTGCCCGGAACGTTTGAAGAACCAAAAGCCCCCGTCTATATTGATGGCGAACACCACTCCACACTCAGGGGAGATCATATTGCGGAAGAGTTCCGGGTACTGCTGGATCAATATATTCAGCGGAATTACGGGAAGAAGGGAGATGGGTAGGTTTTGTATTTCAGGGTGCAAAGGGTTCAGGGTGCAAAGGGTTCAGGGTACAAAGGGTTCATGGTACAAAGGGTTCAGGGAGCAAAGGGTTCAGGGTGCAAAGGGTTCAGGATGCAAAGGGTTTATGGTGCAAAGGGTGCAAGCTGTCAGTAAGCTCCAGCTTGCACCTGTTTGCCTTGCTCTAAAATCTCACGCTTAGTTCAATGAAGAATCTGCGGCCGGGTTCCAGCAGGTATTCGGATGCCGAAACCACGCCCGGATTGAACCGTCGGTTCAGATGTTCGTAGTAGGATTCATTCAAAAGGTTTCGAACACCTCCTGCCAGTGAAACACCATCTAAAAGTTGGGCGCTGAGGTTTAAATCTACCAGCATAAATCCGGGTGTACGATTCTCACCGAAGGTCTCATCAAATCGGTTTTGAGTGAATACACGCCTCAGATTTAGTTCATGGGCCATCTTGCCGGAGAAGAGCGAACCGCCCAGACTCACAGATGCTTCCAGTGGAGGAATTTCTGCGACAGCTGTTTTGTCTTCCCTGTATTCTGCTTTTGTATAGGAAGCAGAGATAGCCGCATATAAATTTTGTATGAACTCATAAGAGAGATCTACTTCGAAACCGGGGAATAGTGTATTTCCACGGTTTTCGAAAAATCGGACACCCGGAGCATCCATACCTACGGGAGTGGCCTGTTCATCCAGGACCCCTGAAATATAGGAGGTGATGTATGAGAGAAAGAGTGTTGTTTCAAACCGGAATCTGTCCTGACGGCTTTGAAAAACCAAATCGGCCTGATGGTTTGTCTCCGGTTTTAAACCCGGATTTCCGGCATATTCAAAACCATCTCTTCCAATCGTAAGGTAATTGATGTACCGTTCGGTGATGTCGGGGCTTCGTGTTCCGCGTCCCAGAAATAGGCCCATGGTAGAATTTTCAGATAGAACTCTTGTGAGCCCTCCGCTGAAACTCAAATTGAAGTGTTGCGAAGAGAGATCCATCTGCTGAAAACGTGGGGCGGGATCTTTGGCATCAGCCATGTTGAGATCGGCCCTGATACCCATCGAGAGAGTCCAGTTGCCTAAATATCTTTCATTGCCCGCATAGAACCCTGCATTGGTAATCGTCGCGTCCTGCCAGAGGTTGTAGGCCATACGTTCACCCATTCTGGGGCCCATTTTGAACTCCACAAAACGGGTTCCGGTTACATCCTGATGATCAAATCCTGCGGACATTGACCAGCGGCCCGAGGTCAGCAAACCGCCTGTTTTCAGGTGAAGGCCGTAGGAGTTGGTTTCTGCCAGTGCAACTGCATCACGCATCGAAAAGGAGTCACGATTGTGGTTGTTCATTTCATGGTCTACAAGACTCCAGTAGCCATTGAGGGCGATTGACTCGACTCGACCCGCTTCATCAACTTTCCACTCATAGCTTGTCTTCAGTTTATAGGTATCATCCACCGCCATATCCATTCCGAGTGATGGAAAGTCTGCATTTCGTACAAAAGATTGTGACCATCCGACAGAAAACCGATGATTTTGACTTAATCTTGTACCGAATTCAAAACCATAATCCATTGATTCAAATCCGGCCGGTATAGAGATCTCATTTCCTCCTTTATAGTCATCCGTAGATGAAATACCGCCATTGATCAAAAGATCCCAATTCAAGTTTCCGCCTTGTAATCTCAGATCTGTTTTTCGATGGCCCGTGTTGGATTCCAGCCCTGCCCGAAAATCTCCATTTAGAGACGTTTGAGCCATGAGCTCAGGTTTATGGCTAACAAAATTGACAGTACCTCCGAATGCCGGTCCGTATTGAAGGGCATGAGGGCCTCTGTGAATTTCAATACGTTCAATATCGGTCAGGCGTACGTGAGACGTTGGCGGATCCATCCGGTTTGGACATGCAGCCGCAGTGGTTGTCATGCCATCCACCCTCACATTCAGGCGGCTTCCGCTCAGGCCTCGGATCACGGGATCGATGCCGAAACCACCCCGCCTTATTCCGGAGGCATTTCCTGCATCCCGAAGAAATGCGCCCGAATCGATTGGAAGCAGTGCACTGTTTTCAGTTGCGAGAGCCATGGTGGGTGATCTCATACTGCGGTGAGACAAGACTGTAACCGGACTCAGGATTTCCATATCGGGAGACATAATAATATGTAGGTCGTGCTCAAGTTCGGTTATGCTGAATGTCTGGCTAACTTGCCTGAATCCGATATGAGTGAAACGAATCCTGATTTCATCTGTTTCCGTTCTGATTTGCAGTGAAAAACGCCCGTTCAGATCAGTAGCGGCTGAACGGCTATGAGAATCCACTCGTATGGTTACGCTACTGAGTGGTTCTTTGGTGTCGGCTGTTATGACCAGCCCTTTAATGGTTACCTCATTGCTGAGGTTGTTTTCATTGATTGTCGGGTTTTGGGCATACCCCGGCTGAGCTGATGCCAAATGGAATAGACCCATCAGGCAGAACAGCACCGGTACACCCCAAAGTGTATTTTTGGTGTACATAGTTCTTTTCATGTAGTTAACTGGTTTAATTGATTCACACAGCCCGGGAGGCCGGTGTAATTGGGATCAATCAGACCACTACTGAGGAGGGCGGAAAATCTCTTTAAAGAATGAGAGAGGTTGTTGCGGTATATAGATAAACTCTGAACTTCTCACAGATGCAAAATTGATCAATTTCACAGGTGTGAAAAGGGCTGTTTTATCAATCGTATTGATGAGTGCGATATCACCTGCAGGAGGTTTGTCATGGCCGCACTGGCAAATGTTTACTTCTGAACCTGCCCCGTCCGATGAGCAGCAAGAGTCAGTACTCTCGGGTGGCACTTTATCCGGGTCGGCTGATTCTTCAGCTGAAGTCATGCT
>SKZL01000142.1 GCA_007127395.1 Balneolaceae bacterium | reverse complement strand
TTCACGAAGAGATCAGATAAAAATCCGTCCTGATACTCCTCTTCTTTTGAGTTTCTGATATTATCCTGAATTTCAGGATTGTGAAAATGATCTGTAAAACGAATCCAGGCATCTTCAACCTGAGTATCTTCAACTGAATTGAGGTAATTATTCAGTACCGCGCTCTGAAATAGTGCCATAAACTCTTAGTAAATCACAAATTACACGTGTCTACTAAGATTATATGCAATGCGGTGGTTATTTGAAAACAAAGATGTTCATTTTTGAACTGTCAAAATTAGATTTTAAAAAATCTGAACATACATTACTTATATACATCACCATTTAAATGAAACGAACACAGATCTACATATCGGAAAAATCAGGAGGAGTTGGACAGACTCTCCAAGAATAGAGAAAAGAGTACAAGGGAAATCATCAGAGAAGCTGTAACCGAATATATCGCCCGTCATTCAGTTAGTGAGAGAGAGATTAAACTGAAAGCCGGAGCCGGCATGTGGAAAGGGAAGAAAAATCTGCCCGATGTGTCGAAACGTAGATAAGAATTTGAGCGATTCCGTGAATAGGTAATTACACTCCCGTTGATGCAACAAACTCAGCAGGGGTCATCACGGGTAAGCGCTCTGAGGTTTTTTTGTAATCAGAAATATTTCTGGTGATAAAATAATCTGCCCCATGATGAAGTGCTGTATAATATTGCAGTGCATCTTCTTTGTCTTTGAAGCCGGAAGAGATTGCCTTGATCATGATCTCTTTTCCTCCGGAAATGATATCACAAGCAGAGATAAAATCAAGCAGTCGCCGATCGGCACTCTTTAATTTATAGATATCAAAACAGAGATAGATCAAATTGGCCAGGCTGCTTTCTGCAATGAGCAGCGATGCATGGTCTTTGGCTGCCAGCTCCAAAAGCAGAACGGAGTGCTCGAAATGAGGCTCACGTTTTGAAAGAATATCAAAAGCCACATCCGTATCAAGAAAAAGCTCAGGCAAACTTCCTTTCAACATGCTCTCTTATTCGTTTTTTATCGTCTAAAGATTTAACAGATTTAGCTTTTTTCAGTGTTTTTAAAAGACGCTTCGCCGCCCGCTGCTGCTCTGTTTCAATCTCGCTGATCTCCTCATTGCCAATTATTTTTTCAAACATCTTTGAAACAGATATACCCTTTTTCTTCGCCTTTCGCTTGGCGTACTTAATGATATCTTCTTGTACGGTAAGTGTAAGTTTCTTTTTCATGATTTACACGTGTTTACATAAGTATACGTGCTTTACGGCATTTAAACAACATGGCCAAACTCTAATTTACTTTATAACCCCAAACTTCAATAAATTGATCTGTTTACTTTTATCTGAATAGGAACTCTACATTCATCCAAGCTAAATTTTCTCTTTCAATTTCTCACACAAAAGCAAGACTATCTGGAGGTAGAGGTTTAAATCTTCCCGATTTGTCGAAGTTTTTAATGAGATTGATCGATTCCGTATATAGTTAGAACTAATGACTCGGGTGCTTTTCGATATCGAACCGATTATTGATGACCTAATCAGGAATCAACAGGCGATTCATTAATTCAAGTTCATTTCAATTTTTGAAGGCTTGAACCGGTAGAGGTAGGGTGCCCTGTGTGATCCGCCGTCGTTTCTTTTTCCGAGCCTATCCAGGATGTTCAGGTTCAGCATTCTGCGCTGGAAGTTGCTGCGGGTCAGTTTTTGCTGATAGACCGCTTCATAAAGTTTCTGCAGCTCCGGCATGGTAAACGTTTCATTCAACAGATAAGTAGAGATCACTTTGCGATCCATATCGAGCTGCAGTCTGCCGATCGCTTTATCGATGATCATTTTGTGGTCAAACAGGAGGGGAGGAAGCTCTTCAACAGGAACCCAGCGTGCTTCACTGATGATCGCTTCATTGACCTTGAGCTGAAGCTCCGGACTGTTAACAAGTGCATAGTAACAGATCGATATTTTTCGGTCGGAGAGCCACTTTTCAATCTTTTTTAGTCCAAATTTATTCAGGGCATCGCGGGCCATCGGGTCGTAAGCGCGTCCGGTTTGCCCGGCAACATAAAACTGTTCCAAATAGATCTGATCAAGTCCGGCCATCTCTTTCAGGTTGCGCATTGCGGCATCATCCAAATCCTCCTCCTTTTTCACAAAACCGCCGGGCAGCATAAAGTGATCGGATGTGGCGAGCCGGAGTAGCAGAACATGCAGCCTCTCCTCATGATAACTGAAGAGTACACTGTTAATGGAGAGATCAGACAGAAAGTGCTGCTGCATCATTTTTTCATCCACATTAACGGGTATCGGAAAATAGTATGTATCTGTCGTAGCCATTGGTATCGGATTCATCTGAATGAGAAGTGTGACCCCAAGTGGATTTTTTGAACTCCTGTTGATCACACCATTCGAAAAGTTATTGTTTTATTATGTCAAAATTTCTATTGTATCATTATGATACAATAGATTAAAAAAACCAGAAAATCAAAAAAACAGACGTTATGAAGAGAATAGGGATCGTGATGGGATTAGTTATTTTACTTGTGGCAATTTTTTCAACCAATACGGTTGCTAATGGGGAACAGATCATTAATGAGGACTATTTTGCTGATAAATGGGAGGTGCTCTTAGTGGGGACGCCTTATGGTGATGTTACGCTGATATTTCATTTAACACGTGAAGATGACGGACTGAAGGGGGTGATCACAAATGATTATGATGATACAGTAACAGATATTGAGAGAATATCTGAGCGTGATGATTCGATCACCTTTTTTTGGACGGCCGATATTCATTTTGTAAATCTGAATCTAACGAAACAGGATGAAAACAACATGACGGGATCGCTCATGAATATGTTCGACGCAACAGCTGTGCGGATTGTAGAGTGATTTTGACCTTTCAAAGTGGAATCGTCAAACGGCCGGGTTTAAAAGTTCGGCCGTTTGAAATGGTTTTTCCGCTATAACCATTGCGAAGGACCATCCCCGCCATGACCAGTTAAGTGAATGCAGGATATTTAACCCTTTGCTTTTTATACTTTTTTCGAGGTCAATTCTGCTGAAAACTTTTCCAAAGGGTTTACCAATAACCCGCATAAATTTTTCAATAAGCCGAAATGTGAATGTGTCGGATGACCAATCAAGTACCAGCAAATTCCCACCGGGACTCAATACACGAGCCATTTCATCAAGGACAGTATCGGCAGAATCATAAAAGTGTAGTGAGTTCAGGTTATATATTTTATTAAACCTGCCGGACTCAAAAGGAAGACTATGGGAATCTGTTTGAATGAGTTCGACACGATGAATTTCAGTTTGAAATTTCTTTTCGGCTTCATCGAGCATAGACCTGGAAAAGTCGGTGATAACCACATGAGTATCAGGAACGGAAACCAGTTGTTCTGCAAATTTACCGGTTCCGCCCGAACAGTCAAGAATAGTATCTTCCGGTTCAGGCCGTAAATAACGCAAGGCCCTTTCATGAGTATGTTGCAGATAGGCAGACCAGCGTTTGTCATAAGAATTTGCAAGTTGACGATATTCGTCAGAAACCTGCTCTGACAAACTATCTTCTTTAGTACCGGTTAACTGATTTTGCTTCATTTAGGAATCAACATAATATTTTTACTTAAAATACCTTCTTTTTCATACGTTTTTGATCACTTTTTCAAGAAGATCACGAACCTTGATAGCGATTTCTTTTAATTCTTCATTTTCTACAACCTGCATAGAAGCCATCGGGTTTACGGCGATACGTTCCATTATCATAGCCCGCATCTCCGAATCTTCCACCAGATGCATCATCTGTTTGTGATGCTTGTGGTGGAAGTGCCCATAATAATCATCGTGGCCAAAGCTCCCTAACGTTTATCGTTATCCTGGCCAATACCATCTTTTACTGAATGGTTATTCGGATGGTGTGAATGTCCTCTGGAGTCGTCTTTTAGTCATTAATATATTTAAAACTCCGTGGTTCGATCGGTGCCATTCCGATCCCGAACCTTATCTGAACATTACTGTTCCCGCTGATTATCTAACCACTCTTCCATTTCTTCTCTAGTCATTTCATCCACTTCTTCAAGTCTTTTATGGAGCAGGGGTTCTAAGCTGCGTACTTCCTCTCTATCAGAAATATTGCGACTTTCTGCATATCCATTTAGAAAGGTAAGCACCTGATCTCCCTCATCCGGCCGAAAAGTATTTGGCTTAGATGAATCTTTTGTCGTTGCTTTGGTT
>SKZL01000216.1 GCA_007127395.1 Balneolaceae bacterium | reverse complement strand
ATTCCCAAAATTTTAGAATCATATGTCTTTCAAAGTACTTTTACTGGATAGTGTTGATCCTGTGTGTGCAGAAATTTTTGAAAAAAGAGGAATCCGGGCGGATCAGCCTGAAAAATTATCGCTCGATGAGTTAAAAGGAATTTTAGGTAATTACGACGCGATGGTGGTCAGAAGTGCAACTACTGTAGATAAGGAGCTGCTTCAACATGCCGATGGGTTAAAAATTATTGGCCGTGCAGGTGTTGGGGTAGATAACATCGACCTAAATGCTGCAACATCAAAAGGTGTTTTGGTGATGAACACTCCGGATGGGAATACAATCTCCACTGCAGAACATACCTGTGGACTGATTCTGGCTCTGGCTCGAAATATTCCGGAAGCGGTAAGTCGTGTGAAAGGAGGGGGATGGGACCGTAAAAAGTTTATGGGGACTGAAGTTCACGGAAAAACGCTTGGTATCGTGGGACTTGGGAAAATCGGCTCAGAAGTAGCTACCCGAATGAAAGAATTTGGGATGGAAATTTATGCTTATGATCCATTTACCACACCGGAACAGGCAAAAAAGATAGGTGTGAATCTGGTTGATTTGGAAAAGCTGCTTGGACTTGCAGATTTTCTTACTGTTCATACCCCATTGACAGATCAAACCCGAAATATGATTTCACTTCAAAAGAAAGATCTGTTGAAAAGAGGAATTCGACTTGTTAACTGTGCCCGTGGCGGAATCTACAAAGAGGATGATTTGGTAGAGCTGATAGATTCAGGAATTGTGGCAGGTGTGGCATTGGATGTATATAGTGAAGAACCTCCTACAAAAGAGATGTATCAGGTCTTATCTCATCCTTCGATTATCTGTACACCGCATCTGGGAGCATCAACGGATGAGGCGCAGGAAAAAGTGGCAGTTCAAATTGCACATCAAATATCTGATGCGCTTGAGAACAAAAATTATAAAGGGAGTCTGAACAGTAAGTCGATATCACTTCTGACCAATGAAGAGGTACAGCCTTATGTTGAGCTTGCTGAGAAACTGGGTAAGGTATCCGGACAGATCATGCCTAAAAATGCGAGTAACTTCTCTTTTGAGTATACCGGTATCTGTACGAAATATTCAGATGTTTTGACAGATGCTATTTTGAAAGGGATGTTATCCAGATTTGTGAGTGAATCGGTAAACCTGATAAATTCACGTCATTATGCGATTGAGAGAGGTTTCAGCCTTAGTGAGACCAATAAAAGTGATGACAAGAATTATCATGACCTGATCACTGTGCGATTGGGGGATTCTTCACAGTACAAGCAGATATCGGCTGCCGTTTTCGGTCCGGGTGATTACAGGATCGTTGAGATTGATGGTTTTGGGATTGAACTGAGGCTGGAAGGGGATATCTTGATGTACCAGAATATTGACAAGCCGGGGATGCTCGCTTCTGTTGCCGGTAAACTGGCAAGCCAGGGAATCAACATCGGTTCTCTGAGTTTGGGCAGGGAAGGCAAAGGTACAAATGCGATAACTGCTGTTATTGTGGATAAGCAGTTAAACGAAGAGGAGCTGCAGGGAATTTACGGCCTGGATGGAGTACAGAACGTGAAGTACATATCACTGAGCTGATTGCAACAGAGAACAATCGGTTTCTGTATGGGTGACTGGTTTGATTTAGGTGGTATGAATGTAAACCTGACTATCGGGTGATGGTGCTAACGGGAAACTGAATATCCAGTGATGGTATGCCATATCAGTCCGATCGCCAAAAGTACCAGGCCCGGTATCCAGATGGAAAAATCTATCCAAAAAGCAAGAAACAGGCATCCTGCAAGTCCGGCGACAGATATCCACTTCGGATAGAGCCTCAATTCATCCGGTAACTTCAATGCGGCCAGGTTGGTGATCGAATAGTAGATCAACACAGTAAAGGCACTGAAAGACCAAGTAAATACGATATCTCCGCTCAGGATCAAGAGTGAGACGATGATGGATGTAACCAATACAGAGATAACCGGGCTTTGGGTTTGGGGATTTACTCTGGAGAGTATCCAGGGAACATCTCTCCTTCGTGCCATTCCAAGGAGTACTCTCGATAGTCCTAATATCAAATTGATCAGTACACCGATCATGGCTGTGATGGCAGATAGGGTTACAATGGTGCCTAACCATGGGAGAGACAAAACCTGAGATACAACCATCAACGGGGCGGACTCTCCTTCAACTGTTGCACCGAAAGATTCCGCATCCATGATATTCAGAGCAGTCAGGGCTACTAAGAGATAAAGCAAGACGATAATTGCCATGGCAAAGATGATTGCTTTAGGTATCGTTTTTTGCGGATTCAAGACTTCCTCGCTCAGTGTGGCGATCCTGCCGTATCCGGTGTATGCAACAAACATCAATGCAGCGCCGTGTAATATAGATGAACTGTCAATCGAGTTGATTGCAAGTTGAAGTGGCTCAATGGGCAAACCATTCACAAATAAAGCGCTCAGTATAAGTGCTGCGAGACCGAACAGAGTTATACTCACAATCAATTTATTCGCCAGATTACTCCTCCTGATCCCACCTGAAACCAGTATGGTTACAATCCAGAGCAGAGACAAGGATGCGAGAATGAAAATGGTATGGTTGGATTCGATATTAAAAGCGTAAAACAGGTAACCGATACAACCCAAAACAGCTGTGGCTGCGGAAGCTGATTTGGCAGTCATGAACATCCAACCAGCAGTGAATCCAAAATAGGATCCCAGGAATCTGTAACCATATTCATAGGTTCCGCCGCTTACCGGATGTGCAGCTGCAAGTTGTGCGCTGCTGAGGCCGTTCAGAATCGCAAGTAGAGCTGCGATGATGATGGCAAAGAGGATGCCATTTCCGGCAATTTGAGTGGCAATGGCAATACTGACGAAGATACCGGTTCCGATAATTGAACCCAGCCCCATCATTATGGCTCCGGGAACTTTTATAACCCTCTTCAGAGTGTTGGCCATGAGAAAATTTGGAATTAAAAATATTTATCTTCAAATATATTTGGTTTGAAGAGTAAATTTTTAATAATTAATGAAAATTTCAGTTGAATATAAGTTCATTATTGAGAAACAAAAAGGATAGTATCGTTCTGATTTATAAAAGGAAAATCACTTGATTTTTTAGATTTTGTGCATAATTAGATGTTTCTTTACTCAGAAGCAATTTTAAGATAATTAATTCATAGAGTATGAATAATAATGTGGAAAACAGATGGTATGTAAAATATACATACATTCTGGGTGCTTTGATTCTGACAGTTTATGCGATGATTATGGCAAAGTCGATTATTTTGCCACTTCTATTCGCTCTCTTTTTCACAATTCTGCTCTCGCCATTTTGCAGATGGTTAGAGAGTTATAAGTTCCCCCGATTTCTCTCATCATTTGCAGCAATACTTGTAGGGCTTTTTGGAATCTTTGTGATCGGCTTTCTCTTTTATAATCAAATGGCCGCTTTTGTAGAAGATGCAGACATGTTTGCTGAACGGCTGGAAGAAGTTCTTGCTTCGATGGAAGGTTTTCTCGGAACCTGGTTTGCTATTGAGGGAGAGATCAATCTGGACAGGGTGGTTTCGGCCAGCTTTGATTGGATACAAGAAAATATGGCTTCACTGACAAGGGGAATCACAGGGGCGGCATCTACGATTACTTCATTCTTTTTAGTGCCGATATATATCTATCTGATGTTATTATTTCGGGATGTATTGAGGAATTTTGCACTGCGGGCATTTGGCGGAGGTGACCACGGGAGCACAATGAAAGTGCAGAGTATTATCCTGAAGGTAAAGACGCTGGTTCAGAAATATATCTCCGGTTTGTTAATGGTCATAGCGATTTTGGCTATACTGAACTCATTGATGCTCACCATTATTGGTGTTGACCATGCCATATTTTTCGGTGTTTTTGCGGCGATGTTGAATGTGGTTCCCTTTATTGGTCCGATTATGGGCTCAATTTTACCCATACTGTATGCATTGATAACGATGGATTCACTGATCTATCCGTTAATCATATTACTTGGGTTTTATGTTATACAACTATTTGAGAGCAATCTATTTACTCCCACGATTGTTGGCAGCCAGGTAAGCATGAATGCACTTGCAACACTTTTGCTAATTTTTATTGGTGCTCAGATCTGGGGATTGGCGGGAATGATACTTTTTATACCTCTCGGAGCGATTTTGAAAGTAATCTGTGATGAAGTTGAATCATTAAATCACTTCGGATATTTACTGGGAAGGCCT
>SKZL01000348.1 GCA_007127395.1 Balneolaceae bacterium | reverse complement strand
TTTATCAGCGGTTCGATGTCGTATGGTTTTGTTCTGTCATCCGGAAATTCATTCAGGATGTCATCGATCTTAATTTCCGGATCAATGGTTTCTATTCTGTTAAAGCCTGCTTTGGAGATAGGCCCCATTTTATCTATTTTTGACCTGATAGTTGTCAGACACTCTGAATCGTCCTTCATTTTATAATCTGTAACACCACTAATTTCTGTATGAGTAGACGCACCTCCAAGAGTCTCATTATCAACCTGTTCTCCAATAGCTGCCTTAACAAGGTAGCTGCCTGCCAGAAAGACACTGCCGGTTCCATCTACGATAAGAGCTTCATCACTCATGATGGGCAGATATGCTCCACCTGCCACACAACTCCCCATGATTGCTGCAATTTGTGGAATCCCTTTTGCACTGATAATCGCATTATTCCTGAAGATTCTCCCAAAATGTTCTTTATCCGGAAATATCTGATCCTGCATTGGTAAATAGACTCCTGCAGAATCAACCAGATAGATCAAAGGCAGGTGATTTTCGATTGCTATTTCCTGTGCTCTCAGATTTTTTTTTGCAGTCATCGGAAACCATGCACCCGCTTTTACGGTCGCGTCATTCGCAATGATCATACATCTTCTGCCTGATACTGTGCCGATACCGGTAATTACACCAGCAGATGGACATCCACCCTCCTCTTGATACATTTCATAAGCGGCCCATAATCCGATCTCATCAAAATCTGTATCATCATCAATCAAAAAATCGATACGCTCTCTTGCCGACATTTTCCCCTTATCATGCTCCTTTTTAATCCTTGATACTCCACCACCCAGTTTGATATTCTTCTCTTCATCCTGAATAATGTTAATAAGGTTCTCAAGCCAGCTCTGTTTCATAACGAAATTGTTTTAATTAATTTGAATGGATTGATAATACTGATTGTATTGTTCACGTTCCAAGATAGATCATCTACTCTTTTATGAACAAGCGAAATTATATAAAAAGAACGGGTCTGTATATGAGAAAAATAATCGTTGTTTTAACTGTATTTACCATCTTACTGCTCACATATGTTGATTCTGAGGCTCAAAGAAGAGCATCATTATATGAATCCCTCTTACAGCGAACAGATCAGGCGTCCTCATATGTTGACCATATTATAATACCAACCGGAGGCGAGGAAGTTGATTTTGGGATAATCTTCCGTCTTGATTATGATCTCATCTCATTTTTGAGGCTGCGATCGGATATGAGGCCACCACGCCCTGAGGCTGAATACTATGCACCTGTCAGAATGGGACTGGAAGTTTTTGAGGGTCCGGCACCCACTGGGAGAAGGTCTTCTTCGGCGATCTCAATATTCAGAGACAGCTGGCAGGATACCGTCTGGGTTGACACTTTTGAAGATACAAAATCCAGATTTAACCATGTTGAAGCTATGATTACCGGTAAACTATCACCCGGTGAATATCATTATGAATTACAATTGGCCCGAGGAGGCTCAATGCGAGAGCAATCTTCCAGCAGGAGAAATTTTATTATACCTGAGCAAGGTAATAGTGAAAAAGCAGATTTTATACTCATGAGTGAGTACAATCGAACAGCGGATCGCCTTGGAGCTGAACTTTTGAATTACGGTAATAATGTTTTGTATGGCCAGGACTACTCAATTTTGATCCGGATGCCTGAAAACGACCCTGAAATAGAGAGTGAGTATTCTTTAGAGCTTGAAAAGCTCTCTCCGGGTAGCGGGGTATCTGAACCCGGCACACACAGATTCACTGCCAAAATTGAGAAAGATGAAATTTTTTACATCAATGCAGTTAACTGGGAACGATCGTCTGAGGGTGTTTCATTTAATGCGAGCCTGGCAAACGAAGGTATTGCTTATGCGCTTGTAAATATTCCAAATCAAAATTTTGAAAACTCCAGATTCAGAATCAGACTCTTAAAAGATGATGAAAGTGAACATTACGGTCAACTGGTAGTAAATTCGCAATGGCTGGATATGCCGGTTAGTCTCTATAATCTGGATGTAGCCATCGAAATGATGAGATTCATTGTAAGCAGTGATGAACTGAGGCGATTGCAATCGGGATCTACATCTGAAAAAGAGAGGAAGTTCAGGGAATTTTGGGAAGAGAGAGACCCTTCCCCCGATACTGAATTCAATGAATTGATGGCGGAATACTATCGCAGAGTAGATTACGCATATAATAATTTTACTTCTATGATGAGTCCCGGATATGATACAGATCAGGGTCGTTCATATATTCTTTACGGTCCACCGGTAAATATTGAAAGAAGATTACCGACAAATGCCCCAACCAGAGAGATCTGGACATATCCAAACCGGACTTTAATTTTCGAGGCAACCACCGGATTCGGTGATTTTCGTTTAATATCTGAATCCTGATCTTATAATCGGATATAGAGTTACAATTTTGACATTAAATATGATAGTTCCATGGATCTGAAAGTAGAAGCAGTTTCACTATTCAAGACTTTGCTGAACGATGTTAACCCCCGGCTTTTTATGCCGGATGCACTTCAATGGTCGGAAGCAAATGGGGAGTTGACAATTCAAGATGATAATTTTCGAATCGGTAACTCCACAGAGATCTATGTCATTGGTTTTGGAAAGGCATCGCCAACAATGGCAGAATCTCTTGAACATATTTTGGGAAACCGGATAGAGGCCGGATATATAATTGCACCCCCCGGCTCCACTGCAGATTTAAAACGTATAGAGATGGCGATCGGTTCACACCCTATACCAGATCAGAGAAGCATCTCTTCTACAAAAGGTTTAATCTCATTTCTTGAAAAAATTCCGGAAGATTCTGTTGTTCTGAATCTGATATCCGGTGGTGCATCAGCACTTCTATGTGCACCTGCTCACACTTTATCATTAGAAGATCTACAGATCGTTTTTAAATTATTGATAGAGTCTGGTGCAACGATTCAGGAGATCAACTCAATTCGAAAATCAATATCTGCCGTAAAGGGTGGTCAGTTACTGAATCATTTGAAACATAAACAGCTTTTCGATCTGGTAATATCTGACATACCGGATGATGATCTGAAATATATCGGCAGCGGCCCCACCACTCCGCAGACAATATCATACACAGAAGCAATAGAAATTGCTAAAAAGTATAATGTTTACGAACACTATCCAGAAACAGTCAAAAAGTACCTTACCGGCAAATCCGAGAGTGTTGATCTTTTTCATACAGGTGAACTTGCCGGCGATTTACCATCTGTACATCACTCATGGATCATTTCATCTGCAACAAAAGTAGCCCACAAAGCAGCTGAATTATTAATTAATCACGGTTATGATGCATCCATCATAAAACCTGCATGGAGTGGTAGTATTGAGAGATTCGAAGATCATATTTCAGAACAGTTAAAACATATGATCAATAAAACCGAAACGTCAAAATCAGCCATGATCTTTTTTGGAGAGTGTACAGTTGAAATTAAGGGAGATGGATTGGGAGGGCGCAATCAGGAAATCGCGCTGAGAATGGCTGATAAACTCCGACACTATTCTGAAAATATCGCCTTTCTAAGTGCCGGCACAGATGGAATTGACGGACCAACAGATGCGGCTGGAGCCGTTGTGGATCAAAATAGTTATAAAGAGGCTGTTCAAATGGATTTGAACCCAGATGAGTATCTTCGAAATAATGACAGTTACCATTTCTTTGAAGAGCTTGGCGGACATATAGTAACCGGGCCTACCGGAAATAATGTAATGGATATTCAGTTATTAATGCTGCAAAGAACATGATGCACTTTATCTGTCTGATATAACTGTTTTTATGATATTTTAAATATTCCTTTCTCATTCACGGATGCAATCCATATTTTTAGGGAAACCTAAACAATATCAGATTTATGTATATAGATCATCCTGCCTCTTTCACTGATTATTATGAGCTGACGATGGCTCAGGGATATTTTCTTGCAGGCGTTCATCATAAAACGGCAAGTTTCGATTATTTCTTTAGAAAAGTCCCTTTTGATGGTGGATATGTACTGTTTGCCGGCTTAAAAGAGCTGATTGAGACGATAAAACATCTAAAATTCAGTAAAGGTGAACTCGAATATTTAGTCAGTGAAGGTTTTGCTGATGAATTCATTAAATATTTGAAGAATTTCCGGTTTGAAGGCAATATATGGTCGGCAAAAGAGGGTGAGATTGTCTTTCCGGGTGAACCCATTCTGAGAGTGGAAGGTAATCTGCTGGAAACTCAATTGATTGAAACACTTCTTTTGAATGTTCT
>SKZL01000046.1 GCA_007127395.1 Balneolaceae bacterium | reverse complement strand
TCGTTCATGATTTCCTTCTGTCGGATTGATTACAAGAGTTAAAAAATGAGTCCATCAATGTAGAATCCTGAACTTTATCTGAACTTAACTGTCTTTTAACCCCTCAACAAAATATATTCAGTTAACACTCATTTAATCGTTCACAAAAACTCCCGGAGTACAAAATTTTATGTTAAAAAAACCAGAGTATCATCCTGATTCTTTCTATCACTGGTGTGAAATGGATATTCGTTTCAGGGATCTGGACCCACTTAATCATGTCAACAATGCAGTTTTTAATACCTATCTGGAGGAAGCCAGAGTGAAATTTGTACAGAGTGTACCGGTTTTTATGAACTCCATGAAGGAGAATAAGAGCTTTGTATTGGTTCATCTCGAAATAGATTATCTGAAACCCATTTTTTACAATGAAAAAATCTTGATCGGAAGTGCACTCGAAGGATTGGGAAATAGCAGTATAGATGGATTTCAGGCAATTTATGGAAAGGATAACCATGAATTGAAAGCCGTTGCCAGGACTACCGGTGTTTGGTTTGATCTGTCTTCACAGCGTCCGGCAAGGCTTCCGGATATTGACCGGCCTGAACAATATCTGTTTAAAGAGATTAAAAATGGATAAAAGCAATCAGTACAAAATCTTTAACGATCCGGTTCACGGCTTTATCTCAGTACCAAAAGGCATTATCCTGAGATTAATTGATCACCATTATGTCCAGCGGTTAAGACGGATCAGACAGCTTGGTTTGGGTTATCTGGTTTTTCCCGCAGCTGAACACTCCCGGTTTTCTCATGCAATGGGAGCAATGGAGCTGGGACAGAGGGTTTTAAAGAACCTGATTGAGAAAGATACCACAATCAGCGATGCCGAACTGACAGGTACACTGATTGCCATTTTATTGCATGATGTTGGGCATGGGCCGCTTTCACATACGTTGGAACACACCCTTATCAAAGATTTTAAGCATGAGATGATGAGCCTTCAGATCATGCAGGAGTTGAATAAAGAGTTTGACGGTGAACTGGATACAGCTATACAGATTTTCACCAATCAATATCCGAAAAAGTTTTTACATCAGCTGATCTCTTCACAGCTGGATATGGATCGGCTTGATTATTTAAAAAGAGATAGTTTTTTCACCGGGGTTTCTGAAGGCTCAGTTGGAATAAATCGCATTCTTAAAACAATGAGGGTTTTCAAGGGGAATGTCGTCATTGAAAAAAAAGGTATTTATGCTGTGGAAAACTACATCCTTTCACGGCGTCTTATGTATATGCAAGTATATCTGCACAAAACCGTTTTGAGTGCTGATACTCTGCTTCGAAAAATTTTTGAACGTGCTCAGTTTCTGATCAATTCCGGTGAACCGATCAACATCCCATCTGAGTCTCTTACGTTTTTCCTGAAAAAGAAACCCTCTTCCAGGAAAACGATCACAAAAAAAGTGATGCAAAACTATATGGCTCTCGATGATCACGACGTCTTTATATGCATCAAAAAATGGTCTGTCGATAGGGATCCAATCCTTAATGATCTGTCAAACCGGTTCTTAAACAGACATCTATTCAGAACTCATTTTGCAACACGCAATGAGAGGCATTTATTGATGGAAGAGTTGATCAGAAAAACCAAACTTCTGCTTAATAAAAAAGGATTCCCCTCTGATGATCATTCAGCCTCTTTCTACTATGAGTCCAACGAAAGCTTCAGTGAGGCATACAAATATGAAAATGAGAGTATATGGATCCTTAATGACGACAGCCAGGCGATTGAATTTTCCAAAGCTGCGGATACCAAACATATCATTGCGCTTACCCAGCCGGTTGTTAAACCGTATCTTGTCCATTTAAAAGAGATTACTCTCTGATGAAGCCAGAAATCATTAGTCTGATTCCTTAGCCTTCATCATCCGGATTCCCTGATCCTTTGGTAACGTATAAAGGAGAAATCTTCATGTTCATCTCTCCAAACCTCTCTCCAGATTGTTCCGATATCTTTTCGATAATCAACCAGATATGTGTCACCCTTATGCTCTTTTTTAATTTCGGTCACAATCAATTCATCTGTTTGGTCAATGAGTTGTTTATAGATTTCACCCCCTCCGATCACGAATATCTGCTCATGAGTTTTGAGATAATCCAATGCTCGATCAATAGAGTCAAACGTTTTTACATGCTCATACTCCTTACTTCGGCTCAGTATCACATTTTCCCTGCCGGGAAGAGGCTTCTCATTTAACTCTTCAAAGACTACCCTGCCCATTAGTATGGGTGAGCCCATGGTGACCTTTTTGAAAAACTTCAAATCTTCACTATAGTGCCAGGGAAGAGTGCCATCTTTTCCAATAACCAGATTGGGGTCATGAGCCACAATAATCACAATTTTCATACTGCCACCGGAAATCTGATCACCGGATGCGGATCATAATTCAAGAGCTCAAAATCTTCATAGGTTAATTCATCTACCGGTTTTTTGGCAATTTTGAGAGTAGGTAATGATTTCGGTTCTCTTTTCAACTGCTCCTTTAGTCCATCTATATGGTTTTCATATATATGGGCATCTACAATCGTATGTGCAAAAATGCCGGGCTCAAGGCCTACTTCCTGAGCAACGGCCATCGTAAGTGCAGAATAACAGGCAAGGTTAAATGGAATACCCAGAGCAATATCTCCGGACCTTTGGGTCAGATGACAGTTCAGTTTCCCGTTGGCCACATTAAAGATATACATCAGGTGGCATGGAGGCAGCCCCATTTCATTCAGTAAACCCGGATGCCAGGCCGATACTACAATACGGCGGCTATTTGGGTTAGTTTTCAAGAGATGAATCGCATTTTGCACCTGATCAAACTCCTCATATTTCCACTCTTTATCATCCTCTGTATCCATTCTCCTATATGATGATCCATCGGTTGCCTTCACCATCGGAAATCTTCTCCACAACACTGGATATATCGGCCCGACGTAACCATCCTCTTCTGCCCACGCATCCCAGATGTGTATATCGTTTTCATCTCTTAGCCATTTAATGTGGTCCTCCCCCCTTAGATACCACAAAAGCTCCATGACAACAGACCGGAAAAAAACTTTTTTTGTCGTTAATAAAGGAAACCCCTTTGAGAGATCTACCCGATAATATTCTGCAAAATTTGATAATGTTTTTACTCCTGTCCGGTTCTCTTTCCAGACACCGTTTTCCAATACATTTTTTACAAGGTCTAAATAGGCTTTCATATAAGGTCTGTTTGATGATTTACTTCAGGTGATATTCGGATATATTTATAATATGTTTTGTTCACAAATTTCAAAGTACTACACCTCTTAAGAGCGCAACTGCGATAGAAAAGTAGATGAATATACCGGTTGCATCAACAAGTGTAGCCACAAATGGTGCTGAAGTTACAGCAGGATCTAATCCCAGTTTTTGCATAAT
The DNA here is from genome assembly GCA_007127395.1 of Balneolaceae bacterium. Taxonomy (GTDB): domain Bacteria; phylum Bacteroidota; class Rhodothermia; order Balneolales; family Balneolaceae; genus Rhodohalobacter. The sequence goes on along the minus strand of SKZL01000046.1, from coordinate 852 downwards.
AAAGGGGAGCATTGATCCGCTCATATTCCCAAAAAGCACCACTCCTACAAGGCTTAGGCCTACCGTGAGCGCCTGTAGTCCCAATGCCAGAGAAAATGGTTCACCCCGGATGAACATCCAGAAACCGATTACAATGGTTCCCAAAAAACCAATAATAAGGCCGAGTAAAAGTCCTGACATAAACTCTTTACGAAACACACGAAACCAGTCACCCATACTGATGTCATCTGTTGAAATTGCTCGTATGATAAGTGTAGCTGCCTGAGCTCCGGAATTTCCTCCGCTTGAGATAATCATTGGAATAAAAAGTGCCAAAACAGCAGCCGCAGCCAATGTATCTTCAAATCCGGCCATAGCTGTGACAGTCAACATTTGCCCCAAAAAGAGGATAATCAACCAACCTATACGTTTGTTGACCATATCTCCCATGCTTGTTTCAGAGTAAGTTTTTGACAACGCACTCATACCCGCCATCAATTGCATATCCTCTGTAGTTTCCTCTTCTGCAACGTCCAAAACGTCATCTACAGTTACAATTCCAACCAATATCCCCCCGGAATCAACAACCGGCAGTGCGATTCTGTCATATTTACTTAGCATTCGGACGGCTTCTTCCTGATCATCAAAAGCACTAAGAGCTTCAAAATTATAATCCATGACATCTGAAATTGTGGCCTCAGAATCAGCAACAATCAACTGGGTGATTTTAAGGTCATCAATAAGCTTTTCATCTTCATCAACAACATAAATCACATTGACAGTCTCCGCTGTTCTCCCATACTTACGAATATGCTCAAAGCTTTTTTCGACCGTCCAGTCTTTTTTTATCTTGACATAGTTGGTGGTCATTAG
>SKZL01000290.1 GCA_007127395.1 Balneolaceae bacterium | reverse complement strand
ATCATCTATTTTAACTTCCACATTTCGTAACACTTTCCCGGTACTTCCGATGCGCATACTGTTGCGGTCCTCAACAGTAATCACGGGTGATGTTTCCGTTAAACCGTATCCTTGTACCAGGAAGATTCCCATTGCGTTTATAAACCTGAAGATATCCGGCGGTAATGCGGCGCCTCCACTCACCATTCCTTTCAATTTGCCCCCAAAAAGTGCCTTTATTTTGCTGTAAACCAGTTTGTCAGCAATGCGCAATTTCAGTGCTCCCAGCCCTTTCGGTGGATTCTCAGGATCATAGTCCTCAGCCAGATAGACCGCCCAATAGTAGATATTTTTTTGTAATCCGGACATCTCCTGCCCCTTAACTTTGATTCCTGTATGTATCTTCTCCAGTAATCGGGGCACTGTGCTCATAAAAAAGGGTTTCACGTGCATGAAATCTTCTTTAATCTCCTCCACATTATCAATAAAATAGACTCTACATGCCATAGAGAGGTACATATACATCACTATCCGTTCAAAAATATGCGACAATGGCAGATATGAGAGCACATCTTTCATGTAGAATTCTTCCCGACTAAAGGGCAGACGCTCCAGAGAGGTGTAAACATTTGATGCAATATTGTTGTGAGAAAGCATCACCCCTTTTGGCAATCCGGTGGTTCCTGATGTATAGATCAATGTGACCAAATCTTCCGGTTTAACGCCTTTCTTGAGTTCATCAAACAGATCCGGATTATTCTGATCAAATTCAGAACCCTGATGAAGAACATCCTTAAAATTCCTCAGTTTTTTATGTTTTGATCCGAATAGAGTAATCACAGCCTTAATCTTCTCAACATTTTTGATGAGAGGTTTGGTCTCGGCAAACATCTCATCGGTTGAAACGATATGTACGACAGAATCGGAATTTTCCAGAATATATTTAATCTGCTCGCCATGCTGGGTTGTATAGATAGGGACACTCACCGCTCCAATTGACTGTATAGCCAGGTCACACATAAGCCATTCAGTTGAATTTTCTGCATGCAGTGAAACCTTGTCACCGGGTCGTACACCTAAATCATACAATCCCATTGCAAAGTTTCTCACATTACTGACAAATTCCTTGTTATCAGTTTCTATCCATTTTCCAGCTCGTTTGGTTGCTGAAAATAGTCCGTCAGGATATTTATCGAGTGCTTCAAAAATTAAATCCGGGAGGGTGATTTTGGCTTCATCCATATCAATAAAAGCGGTTTTTTAGGTAGTAGGGTTAGGTTAACGCTGTTATGCCTTATTTAACACTTTAGAATGAGTTTTAAAAATTTGTTCGAAAAAAAGTTTACTTTCTTATACGATCAGGTTCGCGTTCATGCTATCAACTTAAAGCCATTGATTACAAAAGGAGAACTCCATGAAGATCGAAGAAGAGATACGTTCAAAGTTTGAAGCACTTTTAAAGAGAGCTCCCAAAACGATGGGTGATATTTTAGGGTTGAAATACCTGGTTGTGAGCCGAGATGAAATGAAGGCATCGATGCCTGTCAGTGAGAATACCATCCAGCCGATGGGAATCTTGCATGGTGGTGCATCCGTAGCCCTCGCGGAAACCCTCGCTTCTGTTGGCGCGTGGCTCAACCTGCGTGATGAACAGAGTGCTGCTGTCGGGTTGGAGATCAATGCAAATCACATTCGGCCGGTTCCGATGGGGAATAAGGTCATTGGCACAGCACGCCCCCTGCACAGAGGCAGCAAAACCCAGGTTTGGGAGATTCGCATAGAAACCGAAGAAGGGAAGCTGGTTTCTATATCCAGATGTACACTGGCTGTTATCAAGATGTAGTTGAATCTGATATCAAGATGCGATGGAATGAGATCCACATGATAAATCAGTTCATGCCACCCGTCATACCTACCGTCACACCTACCGTCATGCTGAATTTATTTCAGCATCTCAAAACATCGATCTATGCCAACAATTCCCAATCCACTCACACATCCTAAGTCCGGCTCATTTTTTGTACGCGTTAGCGAGATCCTGAAACAAGTTCAGGATGACACTACCCTGGTCCCAGTCATACCACACGCCATACCACACGTCATGCCACACGTCATGCCACCCGTCATGCTGAATTTATTTCAGCATCTCAAAACCTCGATCTATATCAACGATCCCATTCCGCTCACATATCCCAAATCCTGCTCATTTTTTGTACGCGTTAGCGAGATCCTGAAGCAAGTTCTGGAAGACGATTATGATGAGATACTTATTCAAGACCAGGACATCGGTTTTATAAAACATTTTTGGTACGAATAGCAGGGAATCAGTAAGTTTCTTTTCATTCTTTAATGAGAGTTCAATATAATGGCTTCTACATTTTTAAAACTGAGCATAGATCCCATAACAAATAAATGACCTCCATTTGAAAATCAAGATACCCCACACACTTGTTCTGCTCTTTTTGCTGATGATCTTCTCACTGGCTTTAACCTGGATGTTACCATCCGGCGGTTTTTCCTTTGAAGAGAATGAGATGGGAATTGAGGTTGTTGTTCCGGGATCATATGAAGTTTTTGAGGAGAAACAGTATTTGTCACCGGCCTCTCTATTCACGGTCGTTCCCAGGGCATTCGCAGACGCTCAGGGTATTATTTTCTTTGTGCTGATTATTGGTGGTGCATTGGCCGTGGTTCGTGAAACGGGAGCTATCGATGCTTTACTCGGAAAATTGGTGCAAAATTTCGGAGATCTGCCCGGCCCCCTCCTGTTCATCACCATGTTTGCTTTCGCAGCAGCATCTGCAACACTCGGTATGGCTGAGGAGTACATACCCTTTGCGATCATCCTGGTCGCACTCTGCATTGCGCTAAGAATGGATGCAGTCACTGCCATCGGCACTATGGTTGTTGGATATGGTATCGGTTACGGCATTGCCATCATGAATCCGTTTACCCTTTTAATAGCACAAGATGTTGCAGGACTCCAACCCACATCCGGAATGCGGTTTCGATTGATTCTCGCTGTACCACTATTGACGATAGGTTTTATCCATGTTTGGAGATATGCCAAAAAGGTTCAATCGGACCCCAAATCAAGTCTTCTATATGGAATTGATCAGGATAAGAAAGATCAGGTATTTGACTATCCCGAAATGACTGGCAGCAGAATTGTTGTACTTCTCATTACACTCATCGTACTGGTTCTGCTCGTCCTTGGAATATGGTTACAAGGATGGTATTTGATTGAGCTTGGAGCCATTTTTCTGGCACTTGCCATTGTTGTGGGTATTGTTTCAGGAATTGGCATTAACAAGACGGCCGAAACATTTGGACGGGGTGCAGCAGAATTGACAGCAACTGCCCTTTTGATCGGATTTGCCCGTTCGATTGCACTGATCATGGAGGATGGTGAAATCCTTCACACGGTTGTACATGCACTATCCACACCGCTCTCTTTTGCAGGTTCCGAAATTGCCGCCGTAGGTATGTTATTCATTCAAAGCATGCTCAATTTCTTCATACCCTCCGGCAGCGGACAGGCTCTGGTCACCATGCCCCTGATGGCTCCAATAGGCGATCTGGTTGGGGTATCCAGGCAAGTGTCTGTATTGGCTTTTCAACTCGGAGATGGCCTGATGAATATGGTTGTCCCAACCAATCCGGTCTTGATGGGAATTTTAGGACTGGCAGGTATTCCTTACGATAAGTGGTTCAAATTTATTTTTCCTTTGCTGATACAACTGTTGATTATCTCCTCCATCGCTCTTGCTTTCGCAGTCTGGATCGGATACAGTTAATTTTTCAGGTCTTTGGAAATTAATTTGAGCATGATCGAATCCACTTCGCAGGACTAAGTATTTATATCCCGACAGCTGACGTTATCTGCCTCTTGTGAGCAGACCGACAATTACAACAAAAATCACAGACCCGATAATCGACCAGATAATTGGAAACGGGCTCCCGCCAATCGTCACATTCAGCAACTCCGGTAAGTTAAGCTGCTCACTGATCCAAGACCCAAGAAGTGCACCTATAAAACCGATCACAATCGATACAATACATCCACCTTTCGAATAACCGGCAATCGACTGCCCGATTGATCCACAAACACCCGCAATAAGCAACAACAGTAAAAATTCAAAAAAACCCATTTTAAAAGTCTCCTTTAAGTAATTCCAATTATATAATCCCTAAATAAACCAAAATCAAACCATCTACAAAAAATCTTTACGTAATTAAAAATTTCAGGTTTCAAGCTCGAGCAGTGCGGCAGTCCTGACCCTTCGAGATTTCAGGTTTTTATGTT
>SKZL01000206.1 GCA_007127395.1 Balneolaceae bacterium | reverse complement strand
TTTTAATTCCTTTTCACTTTTCACCCCGAAGTGTCGGGACTGTCGCTACGCTCCAGCTTTTATCTTCTCCACTTCTCCACTTCTATACTTTTCACTTCTATACTTTTCACTTCTATACTTTTCACTTCTATACTTTTCACTTCTATACTTTTCACTTTTCACTCTTCTGCGTTCTGCCCTCTGCCTTCTGCCTGCCCTTTCACCCCGAAGTGTCGGGACTGTCGCTACGCTCCAGCTTTTCACTTCTCCACTTTTCACTTTTCACTATTTTGCCTTCTCACTAAAATCATAATGGATAAATCCCCAACAGCACCGAAACAATCACTGCATTCGCAAAGCCGATCACAATCAAGCCAATCGCGAGGATCCCTGTTGGGATCATCATGCTGAGTGGTGATTCATCACGGGTTGCGTCGGAGGCTTCTTTTTGTCCTTTAAATGGATTTCTCATGTACACTTTCTCCAGTATTCTGAAGAAGTAGACCGCGTTCAGCAGTGAACTGATCAGTATCACGGCTAAAAACAGCCAGTTGCTGTTGTCGATGGTTCCCAGCACCAGGTACCACTTGCTGAAAAACCCGGCCAGCGGCGGCAGGCCTATCATGGAGATCGCTGCAATTGTAAAAGCAGCCATCGTCCAGGGATATTTCTTCCGGTAACTGTCGTCAAATTTTGTAATGTCGGAGTGACCCTCTTTGAGCCTCATCTGTCCGCTGATCATAAACAAACACGCTTTCATGACGGCGTGGTTCAACACGTGCAGCATCGCACCGGCAAAACCCCACGGATTGGCCAGACTGAGCCCCATAATGATATATCCGATCTGGGAAATACTACTGTAGGCCAGCATCCGCTTTAACTCCGATTGTGCAATTGCCATGATCGATCCGTAAAGAATACCGATCGCTGCAAAAATTCCGATAATTGTAGTGATCGGAGCCACTGCATCGGTAATCTCGATGCCAAAAAGCCATAAAATGATTCTGAACAAAATATAAGCTGCTACCTTCGTTCCGATCGGCGCGATCAATGCGGATGAACTGGAGGCTGCATAGGTATAGGAGTCGGGCAGCCAGCCGTGCATCGGGAAGAGGGCCGCTTTTACGCCGATACCCACAATCATTAAAATCAGTGCCGCAAAAACTGCATTGTTGGCGTAGAGCTCAGGCAGCATCGCGGCCATGTCGATGATGTTCAACGTTCCGGTCACCGTGTACATAAAACCAACACCCAGCAGGTATAGTGTGCCGCCGGCTGTACCGATAATCAGATATCTGAACGCCGCGTATGGAGCCGGTTTTTCACCGATCGCGATCAACGCGTAGCCGGAGAGAGATGCGATCTCCAGAAAAACATAGAGGTTAAAAAGGTCGCCGGTCAGGATCATTCCGTTGAAACCGAGCATCATCAGCATAGCGAGTGCATAGTAGGGCATCTCTTTGCCCGGAAACTCCCGTTTACCGATGTGGTGAGAGTGGATCAGCACAAAGAAAGCGACCACATTGATCACCATCACAAAAAAGCCGGAGAGCCCGTCATACACAAACTCAATACCTACAGGCGGTTCCCAGCCACCGAAAAAATACCTCAGTGCACCGTCGTTGAGGTAGCTCAGAAATCCATAGACGGAGAATGCGGCGGCGATGCCTGAACCGATGACCGCCAGCGGCTGAGACAGCTCACTCCTCCAGAGCCCGAATGCCGGGATCAGCACCGAAAAGAGTACAAATGTGAGCGCAATGTACGCGGGCAGATGCGATTCAATCATTGAAATTTATCTATCAGTTCCTTCTCGTCAAGCGTGTTAAACCGGTTGTAGATGGCGATCAGCAGGGTAAATGCGACCCCCAAAGTAGCCACACCCACGACGATAGCGGTCAGCATCAACGTGTGGGGGAGTGGGTTCAGGTAGTTAGCAACCTGGTCCACCGGGAAATTGGCATCGATGACCGTCACTGTTGCATCACCGGTTTTGGATGCCACAGATACAAAATAGAGCACAACCGAAATTTGCAGGATGGCCAGGCCGATCGTCTTTTTAATCAAATTCTTCTTAAACAGGATTCCGTACAACCCGATGCAGAGCAGGATGATCGTGAACCAGTAGGCGTAATGTCCCATAAAGAAATCACCCATAATCTTCACCTCTCGCCATGTTGTCGTAGATCATTACAAGGATCGCCATCACTGCCAGGCCGATGCCCACCTCGATAATGAGGATGCCGGTATATCTGAGCCAGTCTGCCTCCATTCCCGGAATCGGCAGCTGCGCGTAGTCGAGAAAATAGCCCCCCATGATCATTGCCACCAGTCCGGTAGCAAAGTAGATCACCACGCCGATCACCGCCAGGGGAGTGGTTGCAAACTCCTGAATCTGTAGTTCTGCCAGTTTACTGCCGCCGGCCACTCGGATCAGCAGAAGAGATGCCGCCAAAAGGGCACCGCCCTGAAAACCGCCACCCGGGCTATAGTGACCGTGGAAGATCACATACCACCCGAAGACCATGATATATGGACTCAGCAGCCGTGCTCCCAGCAGTACGATCGGGCTTTGAAACTGATCTCTCATTCGCTTCTCCTCCTGCTTCTGCGCAGTACCAGCAGCGTAATAAGCCCGGCGGTATAGATCACCACCTGCTCGCCAAAGGTATCAATACTGCGATAGTCACCAAGCACCACCGTTACCATATTGGGTGTGCGCGCGTCGCGGTATGCGTTTTTGATAAAATAGTTACCCATCACAGTGGTCCCCGTGATGCTCTCCTCAGCATGCATCAGATTATCGGGATCGCCGCGATAGGGGAGATCCGATGCGGCATAGATCATTATGCCGGCAAAAAGAACCAATATGAGAACTTTAAGTATCTTCAATCGTTCGATTTTCTTGAGGTTTGAAATACAACAAGTACAAAAAGGATACCGGTGACACCGGCCCCGATTACTGCCTCCGTAAAGCCTACGTCAATCGCGCCCATCGCGACAAACAGCAATGCCATCAGGAAGCTGAAAACCGTCATCATCACGACCGCTACCAGAAGGTCTCTTACCTCCAGGGCAACAATGGCGGAGACGGCCAGAAAAAGATAGATCACCAGTTCCAGTTCCCAGATCATGAGTCACCTCCGGCTTTCTTCTTTTTGATCACATCATCATCCGAGAAAAATGGGTTGAGCCCCTTTTTGAGCGCAGCCCGTGCCAATGCATGGGTTCCAACCGGGTTTGAAAGAGCGATAAAAAGTACCACCAGGATCAGTTTGAAACTGCTTTGGGTAAACCCTTCATAGATCACCAGTCCCAGGATTACAAATATAATACCAAGTGTATCACTTTTACTGACCGAGTGCGTTCGTGAATAAAAATCGGGCAGACGCACAATACCGATACTTCCGACGAGCATAAAAATGATGCCAATCGAAACAAACAGGATACTGATGATATTTTGCAGCTCAATCATTCCTCTAACACCTCACCCTCTTTCAGTTGTGATGATGAAACGTACTTGGCAATGATCAGTGAGCCGATGAAGCCCAGGATTGCATAGGCCAGTGTGATGTCAATAAACATATCGATGCGTCCGAACAGGAATCCGATCAGTGTGATCAAAACGATGGTCTTGGTGGCAATCGCGTTGGTTGCCAAAAGGCGGTCAAATACCGTTGGGCCGTAAAGAACCCTGTAGAGAGGTACAGCAATGATGATCGTTAATCCGATCGCGCTATAGAGGAAAAATTGATCCATTATGCCTTTTCCCCCGTATATTTATTAGTCAGGTTGATGATCTTTACATCTTTGATCACTTCCCGGTCGTTATCTTCAAATAGCTTTAAAACCTTTCGCGGCATGATATCGCTGGTGATCGCTTCGTGGGATTTGTCGTCAAGTGCATGTACGGTGAATTTATCACCCTCAATATCGATGGTTAATGTGCCCGGAGTGAGTGTGATCGAATTACCTAAAATCATCCTTGCATGGGCGCTTGGAAGATCGGCCCGGAATGTTACCAGTGTCGTATGAATCGGCATTTTTGGTCGAATGATGACGCTCACAACGTGGAAGCCGGCCAAGACGATCTGCCCGAGTAACCAGATGATATATCCGCTTGCATAGAGGAAACGGAGTTCCTTAAGGTCGTTCATATCGTCATCGAAGAATCGATGAGATTTCAGTTTGAAGTTGATATACATCACACTTGCTACGGTGGCTACACCCATTCCCAGATGGATCGCATCAAGATATCCGCTCATGATGGTCCAGAAAGCCATCAGGGAGATAAAAGACATCAACAAACTG
>SKZL01000322.1 GCA_007127395.1 Balneolaceae bacterium | reverse complement strand
TTGTTGTTTAATTCTGAGTGATCCGTGTGTTGATCAGAGTAAAAAACCACTATCGGTGTTTTAGAACGATTGACTCTACATCGCCGTAAATATGGTAGAGAGAGAGCATTTCAGTATATTGGATAAGAATTACAAAAATATTCTACCGGTATCATTTTATGTGATATCGTTGTTTAGCCAATAGTCTAATAAGCATACCTTGTTTGATCAGATTGTGAAACCATCTTTATTAAAGCAAATCCTACTATTATTTCTGATTGGACTCTTAACGCCGTCTGTCTTAATGGCTGAAGATGAGCCAAAAATGATACTGATCCACCTGGATGCTGTAGGTAGTCACTATGTATTGCAGGAGATGGAGAAAGGCCATCTGCCAAACTTGAGCCGTTTTTTTGGAGAAGAGGGCAGGATCGATCATACAATTACATATTTCCCCAGTAAAACCCCCACAATAATCTCCAGTATACGATTGGGGGAAAATGTACGAAGTGTGAACTTGCCGGGGTGGGAGTGGATTATTGATACCGCTGAAGAGGTTTCAGTGAAAACCAGTAGTACCTTTTTGAGAATGGTGTTCACAAAATCAAGGCTGTCCAGAACAACCATTATATATGGTGTACCGATTTTTCACTGGATGGCAAAAATTGCATTGCCCAATACAGCCGATTATCTAAGAGATTATAACATTGTCGAATACTATTGGTACAATGTGGATACACAGGGCCACTTTAATGGTGAAGAAGCATATATCAATGAACTTCACGATTTTGATAAACATTTTGGAAGCCTGATCGATAGAATTGATGAGGATGTAAATGTGATCATTTATGCGGATCACGGAATGACATTCGGACAGGGAATTGAAATTGACCGGGATATTGATGAATTACTTGGCAAAAAAGTAAGGCTCTACTCTTATCCGAATCTCTACATCAAAAAAGAGGAAAAAGTTGACTCAATAGCCAGACAACTGGTTGATGAAACAGAGATCGATTTTACTTTCTTTGAATTATCAGACGTTACCGTTAAGGGATATCATGCAGACGCATCAATCTATTTCATTAAAAATCCAACCGATATAACCTTTCGTTATGAATATACGGGCAGGGATGTACTTGGATATGAAGATTTGGGATATGGAGGTGAGGCTCTGACCATCGATCAGTGGCTGGAACTTACCGGTAAATCGATATATCCGTTAGCTCCGGTACACATCTATTATAACCTGAAAAACAATATTTCCGGGGATATTTTAACACTGTTTGAGCCGGATAAATTTCCAAAAACAGCATATTCAAATTCGGGAAATCACGGTGGCTTTACCTATCTGGATATGACTGTCCCGCTATTTCTGAAAGGACCGCAACTTGAGCAATTTCAAAACCTGGATTACTATTGGTTACCGGATCTTTTCCATGATATTGAAGGGATCAACTTTAATCAAAGCCCTTTCAGAGAGCGGCATTTCATTGGATCAAGATATGATTTCAGAAAGAAGAGAACCGTTACAGAGTTCTCAATTTCACCTAAATACAGAATCCATTTTGGAGTATCTTTTTACAACCCCGATATAGACCGTTTTTCAAATTCTGACAGGATCGATTTTTGGGGTAAAGGGGACCTGTTCAGATCTTATCTGAGCCGTTTTTGGGTCGGCACTGGCGTAGAGTATAAAAACTCAGAGCTTACGCCATTGCTGATGTTGAACTATGATATCCACATCAGAAAATTTGTTATCCAAAATTCGTATGCAACCAACCGGCCATTCTATTTCAGACTGGCATATGAGCCTTTTTCATGGCTTGCTGTCGAAACAGTCAATTTTTCTTCACTGGGTCTGCGGTTCGATTTCTGATTTGCAAAATTAATCTACTTATCGTTGCTCAAATAGATCAGGTCAATGTTTATCTGAAGGCACAATGAAAAAGAGGATGATTAATAGTGAGATAAATGCTACGAATGCAGAGCTATAGAACGTCCCGTCAATTCCAAAATAAAGATAGACCAAACCAAGAATATAGGGCCCGATAGCCTGACCTGTTCTCATCATCATCCAATTAACTGACAGAAATGCAGCTCTGTACTCTTTCTTCGCATATCCCGTAATTAAATTAAGCACACTGGGAATATTAATGCCTTGTGCCACACCAAATAGCGCAATGGGGATTATAAAACCGGTTGTGGTCTGAATTTGTGGGATCATCAGAAAGAATATCATATAGAGTAATGCAGCCGTAAGAATGAGATATTTTTCACTGAACCTGAGTGTGAGTCGGCCAAGCTGTGATGATGTAATACCTGTAAGAATGGATGAACCCGAGAGTAGCAATCCGATCATAAGTGCGCTCAATCCAAAACGATCATCCAGCAGGATGGTGAGAAAGGTGATATAACCTCCGTATAGCATCAAAAAGGTCAACAACATGACGATAAACAGTCCGATGACAAATTTTGATTTTAGTGCAGAACCGATTTTCTGAAAGTATGCACCCAGTTTTTGGCTCCTGTCCAATTGGGCTGTTTTTAGAGAGGTTGCGGCGAAGATACCAACCGGAATGGCCAGAAGAGTTAAGAAAAATGGATAGTTCCAGCCAAGAAGTGTTAAAGCACCACCAATGGCCGGGTAGATAGCTGTGCCAACACTTAAGACCCCGCCATTATAGCCAAGTGCCGTGGTTCGGTCACGTTTATTATAAAGATCGCCAAGCAGTGTAAGGTTGATGACTCCGAGGGACGCACTTCCCAATCCCTGAAAAAAACGGAAGAGTAAAAGTTGATGAAAATCCACTGCAAATGCACAGGCAGTGCCGGCAATGCCAAATAGAAATAGTGAAGGGATCAAGATTCTTTTGCGGCCATATCGATCTGCAAGCACCCCCAACACCGGTGTAAACAGTATACCCGGAATGGTAAAAAATGTAATCAATAATCCAATCTGATCGATTGGGATATTTAATGATCGGGAAATAGAAGGCAGAGCCGGCGCAATACTGGATACACCCATGATGGAAACCAGAGTGGTACCAAAAATCACATACAGATTCAGGTCTTTAAGCAGAGGTACGCCGGGTCGATCGCTGGTCAATTAGCAGTCCTTTATTATTCAATTATTTTTCTGTTGAGAAGCATAAAGAAGTTGAGACTCTCTATCAATTCTTAATTTGAAAAATTTATCTGCATTAACTGTAAGAACTTAGAGAATTATTTATAAATCAACATTGCATTTACTGTGGTATTTTTTAAAATTCAAGTGAAATTTTGCAATCAAAAATATTCTATTCGAAAAAAACAGTTACAAACTCTAATAGAAACAGTAACGAGCAAAGAAAGATATGATATTGGAGAAATCCATCATTCAGGGTGTTGAAAATCATAAATACCTGGTGAAAATTGCAGAATCAGAGTCTGAAGTTTATGAAGCTTTAAAACTCAGGTACAGAGTCTTTTCCAATGAACTTAATCGGAAATTCGACTTTTCGGATAAGCTTGATTATGATCAGTTCGATGATCAGTGTCACCATCTTCTGGTGATTGATAAAGAAGCAGATTCAGTCATAGGTACATACAGGTTACAAACTTATGATCAGGCCGTTTCTGGAAATGGCTTTGTGACTGCCAAAAGGTATGCAATGGAAAATATACCGGAAGAGATCCTGAAAAAAGCTTTTGAGGTGGGAAGGGTTTGTATACATCCCGATCACAGAAGTGGAAAAGTGCTTTTTTTACTATGGAAGGGTTTGGCATCTTATTTGAATCACTACAATCCGGAATATCTGTTTGGCCATTCTGCTCTGGATACAGATGACCCGGCAGTGGCCATGAATACATATAACTATTTGTTGGAAAAAAACCTGGTCAATGAAGAGCTTCAAGTTCCGGTTTATTCGGAATATAGTATAAATTCGTTGAATGGCTCTGAAGGGAATGGAGAAATAGATATGCCCACTCTTTTCAAAAATTATCTTGATGTTGGTACGAGAGTCTGCAGCAAACCTGCCTATGACTCAAAACTGAATATCTTCTACTTTTTTATCTTACTGGATATAAAGACTATCGAGGACCGAACCAGAAAAATGTTTTTTGGATCATGAATGGCTGACCTTCTTGCGCTCATAAAGCTTTTACTATTTTTGCTGCTTACCGTTACTATTTGTGTTATCTATCTCATTATTTATGGTGTGATTAAACTTCTGAGATTGCCGTATGAGCCGTGGCGTAATCTCTTTATGAAGTGTTGGTCTAAGATGACTGCCACTATTTTCAGATTACATATCACAAATAGGGGAGAGCCTCCAAAAGCACCCTTTTTTCTGGTTTGTAACCATCTC
>SKZL01000350.1 GCA_007127395.1 Balneolaceae bacterium | reverse complement strand
TCAGCATTGTGATGATTTTTTTCACATTTCAATACTTGTAATCCATCAGAGTTGAGACGTTCCCCTGAAAAGTGTGATGTTATACTTTCTTCATTTTCAGATAGTAATATCAGGAAAAAGTTTTGATGGTATCCGGACATGAAAAATGTCACACCATTCTGAATTTCAACCGACTCCCAAACCACTTCATATCCCGGATATTGCTGCCGAAATTTCTGAATCAACTGATTTGAATCCTGTTTTTCTCTTGAATCACTTTTCATAGTTTGGAAATTTATCAATAGATATTATGAGTTCGAAATAAATCTTATAAGTAACGGCCGTTTAGCCCTCCACCTGCAATCCTGTCGAGACATGATTTGTGACGGTTTAAAAAAACATCAGCTCAATCACAGTGACGAAGCAAATCTGGTGATAAAAAAACGAGACCTTCTCTGATAATTAGTATCCAAATAGTCTGGGCAGAAACAGGCTCAATCCTTCAAAGTAGGTAACCAGAAGAAGAGAAACCACCATCGCCAAAAACAAGGGGATGAGCGGCCGTATCACTTTCGAAATAGATATATTGGCAATCCCGCATCCCACAAACAGCACACTTCCCACAGGCGGGGTACAGAGCCCCACACTCAGGTTCAATACCATGATAATCCCGAAGTGAACCGGATCCATACCCATCTCGACTACAAGGGGTAAAAAGATCGGGGTAAAAATCAAAACCGCAGGAGTCATATCCATAAACACACCGACACCCAATAAAATGATATTGATGATAATCAGGATCACAAATGGATTATCACTGAGTGCGATCAATCCTTCACTTACAAAAATGGGTATATTTTCGTAAGACATGACCCACGACATCGCCATAGAGGTTGCGATCAACAGCGCCACTATAGCCGTTGTGTTACTGCTTGACAGGAAAACCTCTTTCAGATCTTTCAATGAGAGAGCCCTGTAGATGAATGCAAGTAACAGTGCATAAACCACTGCAATGGCAGATGCTTCTGTTGCAGTGAAGATACCGGCTACAATTCCGCCGATCACCAATATGATCAGAAATAGACTGGGAATTGCCTCCAGGAATTTTCTGGCAGCAGCTTTAAAGGAAACTTTACCTGTAACCGGATATTTCTTCTTGAACGCGACATATCCCGATACAAACATCAAAAGCAGACCGGTGAGGATACCCGGAATATATCCGGCCAGAAAGAGGGCTGCAATAGATGCTCCGCCACTTGCCAGTGAATAGACGATCAGAATATTGCTGGGCGGTATGATCAACCCGGTTGTGGATGAGGTGATGTTAAGAGCCGTACTGAAATCTTTATCATATCCCTCTTTTTCCATCTGCGGACCCATAAAACCGCCAATCGCAGAAGCCGTAGCAACGGCCGATCCGGAGATTGAGCCAAAAAGCATGGCCGCTACCACGTGTACATATGCCAATCCGCCCGGCAACATTCCTACGATCGATTTTGCAAAATCGATCAATCTTCGTGCAATACCGCCTTTATTCATAATTTGTCCGGCGAGTATAAAGAAGGGAATGGCCAGCAGAGTAAAACTGTCGAGACCGGTTGCCATCCGCTGAGCCACTGTGGTGACAGCAGGGTCAAACGGAATACTCACCAGCATGGTCAGCAGTGTCGCAATTCCGATACAGAATGCGATGGGTACACCTACCAGCAGCAAAAATGCAAAACTTAGAATCAAAACCAATACACCAACCAGTTCCATCAGACAGCCTCACTCGGTTTTGGTTCAGGAATTTCATCAGACGCCTCATTCTGATGAATATCTCTTATGAAATGCGCAGAATAGAGAATGATCAACAGGCCACTCAGTGGCAGAACAGAGTATACATAAGCGAGCCGGATCTGCAGTGCCGCTGAAACCTGATTCAGTTCCCATGTAAGTTGTACCAGATAGCCACCCCCGATTACCAATACCAATAAAGAGAAGAGAGCGATTAACGAATGAATAAAAGTTCCGAGCCATACTTTTCGTTTTCCGGTCACTTTCGCAGAAAAATAGTCGAATGCCAGGTGAAGATTTTTTCTGTAGGCATAGACAGAACCCAGCAAACCGATCCAGATGAGCAGGAAACGTGCAATCTCTTCGGTAAAAGAACTTGCAGAACCCAGAACATAGCGGGTTGTCACCTGCCACACCACATCAACCACCAAAATCCCCATCAGGATCACCATGACCCAGGCCAAAATTCGATCTGTAACTGAAATAATTCTATCCATTAACCATCTCCTGTATTCGTTCAATGAACCTTTTTAACTCTTCCGACTCATCCATGTACTGCTGATATAGAGGCTGTAAACGCTCCAAAAAGGGCTCTTTATCGGGGTATATAACTTCAATACCTGCCTTTTGAACCTCCTCAATAGCCCTTGCCGATGCCTCCTGCCAGAGCCGGCGCTGATAAATCCCTGACTCTTCCGCTGCTCTCCTCAAAATCTGCTGCTGATCTTCACTCAGGCGGTTCCAGGTTTGCAAGCTCGCATAGAGGATATCCGGTACAGCAGTGTGCTCATTCAGGCTGTAGTACCCGGACACTTCATAATGGCCTGAAAGATGAAAACTGGGTGGGTTATTCTCCGCACCTTCTACAATGCCCTGTTGTAAAGCCGTATAGAGTTCGCCCCATGAGATCGGTGTTGCATTACCGCCAAGCAGGTTTACCATCTGGATTGCGGCCGGACTCTCCTGCACACGGATTCTCAACCCGGTCAGATCATCCGGATGATGAATGGCGCGGTCTTTAGTATAAAAACTTCGGGTTCCGGCATCGTAGTAGGCCAGGCCTGTCAGACGAATACGCTCTCCTGCATCGAGCAGCTCGCGCCCCACTTCGCTGTCCCAAACCCGGTAGCGATGGTCTTCATCCACAAATAGAAACGGAACACTGAAAACCTTATAAATCGGATCAAATCCCTCCAGAACACTGGAAGAGACTTTGGTGATATCCACACTACCAATCTGAAGCAGCTCCAGTAACTCTCTCTCGGTGCCCAACTGCTGACTTGGATAAATATCCACACGCATACTCCCTTCAGAATATTCATGGATGCGATCCGCCATATACTCCATCGCCAGATGAACCGGATGTGAAGTATCCAGGCCGTGACCCAGTTTCAGGACCGTGGTCTCATCACCATCGGAGCAGGCTGTGATTGCGAAAAACGATAAGAGAATCAGGAATATTTTTTTGGTCATTATACCAGTACATTTACAAGACAGAAAGCAGTTGTGCAGGAGTTAAAACCTCAAGTCGGCCATCACGAAAATCTTGCGGGTTTTGGCAATTTGTTTAGCTCTTTCCTTGATGCTTTTTTAATGGTAAGGTTTAATGTCTGTTTTACCATAAACGTGTTTTGTTGGTAATACACATTTTTAAAGTAATAAATGTGCCTTAATAACGAAAATGGAAACCGTTCTAAGTAGATCATCCATCGGCTCTACCATTTTATTGATTACGTGAAGTAGATTAAATTGACTTGACAGTCAATAGATTGTGCGTGTATGCATAAAAAGTATATATTTACAGTGAACCTGGATGTTGGTAAAGATTCATGAAAATCAAGTGTGTATCATTTACATTTACGCGACATGCTGTAGCACAAATGTTTGATCGCAAAATATTAACATCTGATGTAAAACCCGTGATACAAACTGGTGAGGTAATTCAATCTTACACTGAAGATAAACCTTATCCAAGTTTTTTGATGTTAGCTTACATGAATAAAAGGCCTATACACGTTGTTATTGCACGGAATCAACAAACAGGTGAATGTATCATAGTTACGGCATATGAGCCATCCCCCTCTTTGTGGGATCCTGATTTTAAAAATAGACTAAAAGATAGGTAGCCATGAATTGTGTAATTTGTAAAAACGGTAATATGAATGAAGGCCATGTGACGGTAACCTTACAGCGTGGCGATAGTATTATCGTATTAAAAAATGTACCGGCTTCAGTGTGTGAAAATTGTGGAGAATACACTCTTAGTGAAACAGTTGTTGAAAGGGTGATGCAAATTGCTGAGGAATCTGTAACGAAAAAGGTGGAAATTGAAGTGCTAAACTATGCAGCATAAACCGCAAGATTTAACCAAGAATTTCCTCCGGCGCCCACTCTGCAAAAATTTTATCTGTTTCAGCATCATACGGACCCTTTTTACACTCAAACAGCACCGTATCCGGCTCCAGTACCTTGAATGAATGCCAGGTATTTGGCTCAATATCCAACACACCGGGCAGCGGTTCGGCAGATATGATTTGATCCGATATAATATTCCCTTCATCATCAAAAGTGTAGAATCTGA
>SKZL01000225.1 GCA_007127395.1 Balneolaceae bacterium | reverse complement strand
TACAATAATGGGAAAATTATGTTCCTAAATGAAATGCAGTGACTTATCAACAGGATACAAAAAAACCCGCCTATTTAATATATAAGCGGGGCTTTTAATCGTACACCCGACAAGATTCGAACTTGTAACCGCCTGATTCGTAGTCAGGTACTCTATCCAGTTGAGCTACGGGTGCTTTTCAGGGTACAGGGTTCAAGGTGCATGGTACAGATGTTCCTGAACCTTGTACTACTCGAAAAGCCCCGCAGAGGACTTTCGATTCGCTATTGCTTGAATCCTGAACAATGAGTCTTGATTTTTTTGCAAATGCATTTGCTTCCAAAAATTTCAAGAACAGAAAAATACGCGATTTCCCATACTAAAACAACCTAATCAGGGCTCAACCATGACAGGTTTATCATTACCTCATTACTACTCCGTTTCTTTAGCTTCAACCCATTCAATTTGATACATTTCGCATAAAGCTATAATCTTACTGTTGTAAATTTATATTTCCACCATTGAAAACAACCCTTAAAATAACGGATCATCTCGGTAAACCACTGCATGCTATTCGATGGCTGCCTGAGGACAAACCCAGGGGTATTGTGCTTATCGTTCACGGACTTGCAGAGCACTCTGAACGTTATAATCACTTTGCCAAATATTTAACAGGCCAGGGACTGTTAACGATTGCTTATGATCACAGAGGGCATGGCCTCACAGATCCCGATCAACTGGGTTTTATCTCTGAAAAAGATGGATTCGATCTTCTTGTCTGGAATTTATATGATGTCATTCAATTTATTGAAGAGAACTATCCAAATCTTCCTGTTTTCCTGTTTTCTCACAGCATGGGTTCGTTCATTACACAACGTTTCATGCAGATTTATGATTACAAACCGGACGGAATTATCTATTCGGGTAGTAATGGACGGCCACCTCTTTTATTACATGCAGGCATTGCTATTTCAGCGTTCATTAAAAAACTTTACGGTACCGATCATAAAAGCTCTTTTTTAGAAAGGCTTAGCTTTGGCGCCTATAATCGTCATTTCAAACCGAATCGAACCAATTCAGACTGGCTCAGCCGGGACACTGATATGGTTGATCTCTATATGGATGATCCCTACTGCGGATTTATCTCTTCAGCTTCACTTTATCATCAGCTTTTTTTGGGAATAAGACAAATTCACAGTCATAGACCTTTTGCAGATCATGATCGCTCTATACCCATTCTCCTGTTATCCGGAACGGATGATCCGGTATCAAACATGGGTAAAGGATTTCATAATCTGATCCGAATTCTTCAAAGAGATGGCATTACTAATCTCACAACAAAACACTATGAAAACGGCCGGCATGAAATGGTGAATGAATTGAACCGGAATGAAGTCTTTGCCGACATCCTTACCTGGATCAACAATACTTTAAAAGACTAACGATCCATCATCGTATCGATCATTTCAATCAGATTTTCATATGCCTCATCCACTGTTTCACCATCAGCGGTCAATTGATGCCCGCTTTGATTTTCTGCGGTGACTCGTATTGTGAAATCAGTCTTTGGCGCACCTGCCACGGGATTGAACCCGCGATAACCATCTTCCCTGAACAGATTCACACGCTCCTGAAGTGTTGATCTAACCTCATCTCTTTCATCTATCATACTTCCTCTCTGTTTGGTTACCGTTTGAACTCTCTTATTAAATATAAATATTTTTGCTATTTCTGACCGAATGGCTTCTTTAATAGATTTTGTTTGTGGTTATACTACGGCATCGAATTTTCTTACTTTAACCTTTCTTTCTCAGTTTTACTTTATAAATTCAGAGAGACCAATTTTTTAACTTCAGAACAAACTTCAAAACCATTGATTATGAATTCATTTTTTAAAACAACATCTCCCATTCTCATATTTTTACTGCTTTTCATTGTATATAGCGCCTTCACAACCGTCAATTCTAATGACGAAGAGTGGACTTCACTTTTTAACGGCGAAGACCTGTCCGGCTGGGTGATCCCTGAAGGTGATGGCGGACACTGGAAAGTACTCGATGGAGTAATCGATTATGACGCTATGAGTCAGGCCGAAGGCGCCAAAGATCTCTGGTCGGAAGACTCTTTTGGTGATTTTGTTCTGCGTCTTGACTGGCGAATCACGGATACACCTTTTGTCAATCATAATGTCCCAATCATTCTGCCGGATGGATCACACAAATTAAATGAGAATGGTGAACCTATTCGTATGTCTGTTCCTGATTCGGATTCAGGTATTTATGTTAGAGGTAATTCCAAATCTCAAATCAATATCTGGTCATGGCCTGTAGGTTCCGGAGAAGTTTATGGCTACCGTATGGATCCAAACATGCCGCCGGAAGTCCGTTCAGGTGTGACGCCCACGATTCATGCAGATAACCATATCGGTGAGTGGAATACGTTTGAGATCACAATGAAAGGCGATCGTCTGACTGTCGAACTCAATGGCCATTTGATCATTGATAATGTGCAGCTGCCGGGTGTGCCTGAAAGCGGGCCCATTGCGCTGCAGCATCACGGACACAAAGTGGATGGAGAGTGGGCCAGTTCACCATCTTTAGTTCAGTTTAGAAATATTTATGTCAGAGAACTCTGATTCATTGTTTGATATCCCGGGGCAGTTAATATGGTTTTGTTTCCATACTGACTGCCCCCTTTTTTATCGTTGACCCAGTAATAACTCCGCCAACTCCTCTCCAAGATGTGTTATCATATGATCCCTGTAACGATCTGAGTTGATATACCCGTCTTGACTCTCAAAAAACTCATTTAACAGATCCGACCAGTCACTCTGTAATGGGTAGATCATACCAAACTCTTCTGAGGCTTCATCTCCCGCCGGATGCCTTGTTACTGAAATCCCCTGCTCTACAGCTCTCCAGTAATTGTATATATCCACATAGGCAAAATAACGATTGCCTTCAGCGGTTCTCTCAATAATTTCCCGGTTGGAGTGGGCAAAATGAATCTCAGCGTCCGGCACCCATCGACTGTTGATCTCCCTTAATCTGACCTCATGCAGTGTCCCCTCAAAGGCCAGTGCATCCAGTCCTTCAAAACGATTGGGCAATTGGTTCATATCATCAGCCGGTTCAATATCACTGTGAGTGATCAGTGTAGCAATGTTTGTCATGTAAGGCGGGCTAAACCCAAGCTCCTCTTTCCGCTCTTCAGTAATCGTTACATTCGCAACTCCAAACACACCCGGCTCAGACCCTTTCACATACTCATAGAAATCTGAAAAACTCTCAATCGGATTGTATCTGATCTCAATATTAACGTCATACTCACTATTCACAAATCGGATAAAATCGCGAAAAAGTTCAATCGTAACACCGGTGAGCTCTCCATTTTCGTCGAGATAGGAGAACCCTTCACTGGGGACATATGCCAGCTCCACAACACCTTCACCGCTTATTAAAACAGATTGTAGTTGATCCGGACCGGGGTTTATTGGTTCATTAGCAGATTGACACCCGACCTGAATTATTACCACTACATAAAAAACCAACCTTCTGAGAGTCACTAGCATCTGTCAAACTTTTTTCTTTTGAAAAACCGAATTTTTAAACCAAAAACCTAATGATCAACATAAAACTATTTTACATAAAATTATTTGATCGCGAACGAATATCTTGTTACTTTTAGTTTAATATTAAACTAATTATAAACCAATAACCAAATTATGAACGCTATGAGCACAGACGTATTAACTAAATGGACTATTGACCCTACTCACTCTGAAATACTTTTCAAAGTGAAACACCTGGTAATTTCAACTGTAACCGGTAAATTCAATGAATTTGACGGTTCATTCGAATCTAAGGGTGATGACCTGGAAGAAGCACACATCTCATTTGAGGCCAATATCAACAGTATCGATACCAATAACGAAGATCGTGATACTCACCTGAAATCAGATGATTTTTTCAATGCAGATGAACATCCGAAACTGACCTTCAGCTCAACGTCATTTACCAAAAAAAGTGATAGTGAATATGAATTGACCGGTGACCTGACTATCAGAGGAACAACCAAAGAGGTTTCACTGGATGTTGAGTATGGTGGAACAGTAGAAGACCCCTACGGCCAGACAAAAGCCGGGTTTGAAGTCAACGGAAAAATTAACAGAAAAGAGTTTGGCCTAAAGTGGAATGCTGTTACAGAGGCCGGAAGCGTGGTTGTATCCGAAGAGGTGAAACTACAACTGAGTGTCCAGTTTGTAAAACAGGCTTAAGCAGCTCAAAACCGATCTCATGTGATTCACTACCCATGTGGTGATTGCTCTTCAGTTTGTGAATGAAGTATTTGCAGTTCAACACC
>SKZL01000038.1 GCA_007127395.1 Balneolaceae bacterium | reverse complement strand
AGCCAGATCGCTGATGCACCTCTAAACATCACCGGCGAAATTGATGGGAATTTTTTTGAATTTATTGGTGCCGCTGATCAAGTTATTCAGCCCGGAAACCATGCAACGTATCAACTTCAATATTCACCAGATACGGAGGGGTTGCACAGTGCTAATCTGATATTACACCATGATGGTAAAAATATTCCTTCACCTTTGCTGATTGAGCTCTCCGGGGAGGCTCTGCGGCCAAATCAAATCGTTAGATTGGGGCAAAGTTTCCCCAATCCCGTTGTATCCGCAAATTCAGGCGCAACCATAACCTATTCTCTCCAAAGTGAAGCAGATGTGCAGCTGGATCTCTACACTGTTGATGGCCGGCATGTTCAATCAATTGTAAACAACCGGCAGCTTAGCGGGCAATATGAGGTAAATGTAAACCTGTCAGGCTTAACAAGCGGTATATATATCTATCGTATTGCAGTAGGAAATGATGTATTGGCAAAAAAACTGATGCTCTTCCGTTAATGTAAAGTCTTTATTTGAAATGGATACCGGCTTGATAATCAAAGCTTCGAAAGTTCTTTCATGAACTCAATAAAAGCCGGAGTATCATATTTTGCCAATCCCCTTTTTTCCATCATTAATTTTCCATCCTTCGAAATTACATAGGTAGTCGGAATAGATCTAAGGTCATAATGCTCTTCCGACCTGCTGCGAAAATGAACAATCGGCATCTCAAAGTTTCTGACCCGCATAAACTCACTGGCTTTCTCAAAATTTTCATCCACCGAAACCAGCAAAAAAGTAATGTTATCTTCTCCCTCCATAGCATTATAAAGAGAGTTGATAGAGGGCATTTCAGCAATACAAGGCGGGCACCACGTTGCCCAAATATTCATAAATATGACATCTCCTGAGTACTCAGCAAGGGATTTTACTGTCCCCGATTCATCAGCAAAATAGAAATCCGTGCTGGCTACCGGAAAGTCATCAGTCATCGATGGAACCGACGGCCTGATCAAACCCGTTTCCAGGATTCCTCTCTGCAAAGTCCCTATGACCTGGGTGTGCCAGCCGGTTACATAAAGCAGCAAAATGACACCAATAATGATACCCCACTCAATCATTGATCGTTTCCAAGTTCTTTTTTTTGTTTCATCCATTTCTACCCAACCTGCTCATACTATATGCAGAAAATTGATTCGGTACAAGATTCATAAGATTTTCCATATCATGGTCTGATCTTGATCTCTACCTTGCTTTTCCCTTCACTCTCCTTATCGATCAATGCCAGCATTTGATGGACTCGATTTGCAATCTCCTTCAATCCTATTGCTGAGGGGGATGAGGGTGATGCCGCTACAATCGGTGTTCCGGAATCACTTGTTTCCCGAATCGCTTCACGAATAGGAACCTCCCCCAGAAATGGAACGTCAAGCCTGGTTGCAAGATTTCTAGCACCATGCTTGCCAAAGATGTAATATTTCTTTTCAGGCATATCTTCAGGCACAAAATAGGACATATTTTCAATCACACCCAATACCGGCACATTCACCTTCTGAAACATAGCAACTCCTTTTCTGACATCATCCAAAGCAACTTCCTGAGGGGTTGAAACAATCACCGCACCTGTTAATGGCACTGTCTGAACAATCGTCAGCTGAATATCCCCTGTACCCGGGGGCAGATCCAAAATCAGATAATCAAGCTCTCCCCACTCCACTTCCTGCATAAACTGTTTCACTGCGCTTGTAACCATGGGGCCTCTCCAGACCATCGCCTGATCTGTATCCACCAAAAACCCCATTGAAATTAAATGTACACCATGTTTTTCTATTGGAACAAGCTTCTTTTGAGTGGTGATATTTGGGCGTTCGGTTACTCCAAACATGGTAGGTACACTTGGCCCATAGATATCTGTATCGAGTAAACCAACCCTGGCTCCTGCGTGAGCCAATGCAACAGCAAGATTTGCAGCAACTGTTGATTTTCCAACACCCCCTTTTCCGGATGCCACTGCTATCACATGCTTTACACCGGACAGGATCGGCTCCTGTGCCTTTGGTTCCTCTTTTTTCGGCTCGTCCGGCTGATCACCCTCAAGCTCTTTCTGCCTTGAGATATTGATACCCACAGTGATATCAAGTACCGCTTCAGCATCTGCATATTTATGGATCGCAGCAACACATTCTCTCTTTAACAAGGCTGCCAGAGCATCATCTTTTCGGGGTAGTTCAAGGGTAAAGGAGACAAATTTTTCCTGAGTTATCAGGTCCTGAATCAAATCAAGCGAGATCAGATCTTTCTCATACTTCGGATGAATGACATATGAAAGGGCGCTTCGAATTTGTTCTTTGTGAATAGACATAATTATTTAACTAAAGTTTGTTTGAATAACTTGTGAAGATAATCAGTTTTTGAAGCAAATTAAACGTAGGTTATTTGTTCTGTCCTTACATCGATTTTAAAGGTTTCTATCCGGCCAGCAAAAGAACGGTAACTATTTTCTTAAGTTTATGATATATTTGGCATTGAAATTCAGTTTTAAATTTCAGTGTTGAAATTGAATATCCTGCTGAAATCAACAGACATAATCTAATTACTATTTTTCTGATACAGTTGAGTTATTCTCATCGAATTAACATAACCATTGGGTTTTAATTTTCGTTTAGACAATTCAAAGAGCATGCTTAAAAGAACCCCATTTTATCAAAAACATTATGAACTCGGAGCCAAATTGATCGATTTTGGAGGCTTTGAAATGCCGGTTCAATTTAGTGGAATCAAAGAGGAGCACCTTGCTGTCAGGGAACATGCCGGACTGTTCGATGTATCACATATGGGTGAATTCTTTATATCAGGTCCTGAAGCTCTGGAGTTGATCCAAAAAGTAACGATAAATGACGCATCTAAACTAACATCGGGAAAAGCTCAATATACTGCCATGTGTTATGAAGACGGAGGTATCGTCGATGATCTGCTGGTTTACATGCTCGAAGATGAAGAGTATATGCTGGTAGTGAATGCCTCCAATATCGAAAAAGATTATCAATGGATTGCCGATCAGAACAGCTTCAATGCAAAACTGATAAATCGTTCTGAAGAAATTGCATTGATTGCACTGCAGGGCCCCTCCTCAGTTGATATTTTGCAAAAACTGACCCAAGTCCGGATTGGTGAAATTGGATTTTACTCCTTTAAAACCGGAACCGTTGCCGGCGAAAAAGAGATCATTATCTCTGCAACCGGATATACCGGCGAAAAAGGTTTCGAACTGTATATTGACCTTAAAAAATCAGATCCCGTTAAAGTTTGGGATGCAATTATGAGTGCCGGTGAAGAGTATCAGCTGAAACCTGCCGGATTGGGGGCAAGAGACACCTTAAGGCTTGAAATGGGCTACGCTCTCTATGGCAATGATATCACCTCCGATACCACCCCGCTGGAAGCTCGAATGGGTTGGCTGACCAAATTGGAGAAAGAAAATTTTACCGGTAAAAAAGCCCTTGTTCAGCAAAAAGAGACGGGGATACGCAAAAAACTGATGGGTTTTGTTCTATCTGAACCCAGAAATATTCCGCGATCAGGATATAAAATTGTCACTGAAAACGGAAATAGTATCGGTTATGTAACCAGCGGCACTCAATCAATCTCACTTAATAAAGCCATAGGAATGGGTTATATTCAGCTAGATCATGCCGGTGAAGGTAGAAAAATTTATATTGAGATTAGGAATAAACGCGCAGAAGCAGAGGTTGTAAAACCTCCTTTTTTAAAAAAATAACTTGTAGTTGTGGTATGGTAAATCTTGAAAAACTTGACGTATTTTTCTCCCTGAATTCGTTTAATGAAGCAGAATTAAGGGATAAAACGTCGGTTGTTATCGATGTTCTAAGGGCAAGCACATCCATTGTAACGTCATTGATGAATGGAGCTAATGCTATTATACCGGTTGCCGATATGGGCGAAGCCAGTAAGATTGCTATGAATGTAGACTCTGAAAAATATCTTCTTTGCGGTGAAAAAGATGGTGTTAAAATTGATGGCTATGACCTCGGAAACTCCCCTCTTGAGTATACCAGGAAGGTTGTTGAAGGTAAAAAACTGATCTTCAATACTACAAACGGAACCAAAGCAATAAAGAAAACTTTTGGCTCTGCAAATATTTGTGTGGCCTCCTTTCTGAATGTCTCGGCTGTAGTTGAATATTTAAAAAGTCAAAACAGAGCTTTTGTCCTGGTCTGTTCAGGCTGGAAAGGGCGTCTTGCTTTTGAGGATATTCGACTGGCCGGAAATATCATTCATAAACTTTCCGGCGGCAATATACCCGACAAATCTCGCGACGGCGTAAGGGTAGCATT
>SKZL01000366.1 GCA_007127395.1 Balneolaceae bacterium | reverse complement strand
AGAGCTTCTCAACAAATGGGAAGAGGTCGCCGGCAGGATGGAGTTTATTGAGCAAAACTTTAGTGAGGGATAAAGTCGGGCAAAAGAGTGAAAAGGCAGAAGGCAGAAGGCAGAAGGCATCAACACCGTCTGCCTACCCTAATGGATGAGGTTAAAAATCCTCTCAAATCTCGGCAAATATCTTTCGCTGTTCCATGAAAAATAGATGATACCCGCCTTCCCGACCACATGATCATCCGGGACAAATCCCCAGTAACGGCTGTCTTCACTGTCATCTCTATTATCGCCCATCATAAAGTAGTAATCCTTTTGAACAGTATAACGATTGGTCACTTCTCCATTGATGGTAAATGCATCTCCTTCTCTGGTTACGCTGTTCCGTTCATACCTCTCCAGGAGATCCTGATAAACATGCCAGTTCTCGCTTGTCAGTTCCAGCTCCATACCGGCATATGGAATAACGAATTCATCCATATTGTCATGGTTTCTGAAACCCCGAGAAAAATTAAATCCGCGATGGCTGAAGCTATCATAACTTTCAGGCAACACAAATTTCTCAACACTTGCTATCTCCGGCCAGTTACTCATCTCCTCTGCAACTGCTTTTGTCATATTCATGATGTAGGTATTGTTATTACTCTGCAGAATAGACGCACCGGCTTCACGGACCTTAGATGGACTTAGCCTGATTCTCTCCCTCGACTGAACACGATGATTAAACATCAGGGTCTCAAACATCTCAGATGGTTCACCGTTCACGTAGAGTACTTTATCCGAAATACGGATTTGATCACCGGGCATTCCTACTGCCCTTTTGATATAGTTGGTTTTGACAGAAATTGGAGCTACATCTATCGGATAATTAAATACCACGATATCATCTCGTTTTATCTCGGAATAACCCGGAATCCGGAACCATGGTATATCGACACCCGGCGTATAGATATCTGTAAATGGCACAGAGAGAGTCATGGGAGTTCTTGGTCCATATGCCAACTTGGTGACGATCAGAAAATCACCTGTCATAAGTGTCTGCTCCATACTTGGAGTTGGAATCCTGTAGGCTCCAAAGAAAAATGTACGCAGGATGATTGCAGCTATAGCCGCCCAAACCAACGCGTCCAGCCATTCCCGTGCCCAATGTTTGGCTGTTGCATTTTCAGGATTATCTTTTGATTTATCTCTGCTCTTCCGAACAGGATCTGTGGGCTTTCTGTCCTTTTTCTTACTCAATTTTTATCGTTCGATTTTAATTTTTTTAAAAGCTTGGACGGTTAATGACATTACTGGTGAATTCACCATCCTCAAACTTAACAAGGTACCACTGATCCCGCTCAGGTGAAAAGTAATAATCGGTATACTCAGCGGGTGTTCCTTCCTCACCCATCAGTAATCGGTTTATTGTTCGTTTCACCTGTGGCATCAGGTCAATATACCTGCTGGCACCAACATATACGAGTCCATTATCGAAAGGGCCGTCCAAATCGAGTACCATAAGCGGCATACGACCATCTATTATAAACCAATATTCAAATTGTATCGCTTTTCCGGGACGGAAATTGTGATTGATAAGATCCCCGATTGTTTGAGTCGGATCACCGAAGACTGCCTGTAAACGGGATCTCAATTCGATGGTCGGAAGACGATCAATAGTTGTAGGGTTATACAAACCTTGTCCGGTCCAATTGATATCTGCAAATCGTTGCTGAAATGCATTTCTTTCACTTGGTGTAACTTTTCTGATTTCAGGTTCTGCAAACTGACCAAAAGCCGAAACCCAGATCAAACTGAGCAAAATTGTCGCTAATATTCTGATAATCATTGAGCTTATAATTTATGGTTTTTTGACAATAACTATGACTCTTCATCCATGGATAGAACAGCTAAAAACGCCTCCTGTGGTATTTCAACGGTACCAACCTGTTTCATTCGTTTTTTTCCCTCTTTCTGTTTTTCAATAAGTTTCCGCTTACGGGTAATATCACCTCCGTAACATTTTGCGGTCACATCCTTCCGTAATGCCCTTACAGTATCACGCGCGATAACCCGTGATCCAATGGCAGCCTGGACTGCTACTTCAAACTGCTGACGAGGAATAAGTTCCTTTAATTTCGCACAAACTTTACGTCCCTGATAGTACGCCTTATCTCTGTGCGCAATACTTGAGAGCGCATCAACATGCTCTCCATTCAGCAGTATATCTAAACGAACGAGATGCCCTTTTCGGTATTCAAGCAGTTCGTAATCTAATGAGGCATAGCCCCTTGTACCGCTCTTCAGTTTGTCATAGAAGTCGAAAACCACTTCAGCCATCGGAAGTTCATAGGTTATTTCCACACGGTTGTTTTGCATGAAATGCTGGTTTACATATACTCCTCTGCGATCCTGGCAAAGCGACATAATGGGACCGATAAAATCAGCGGGTGTCAATATACTTGCCTTGATGTAAGGCTCCCAGACAGTATCAATATTACCGGCATCCGGCATTTCACTCGGATTATCCACTTTGATTCGTCTGCCATCTTCAGTATCGATCTCATACCTTACGTTAGGTACTGTGGTGATGATATCAATATTAAACTCTCTGTCCAGCCGCTCTTGAATGATTTCCATATGAAGCATTCCCAAAAACCCGGCCCTGAATCCAAAACCAAGAGCTTTGGACGTTTCAGGCTGATATGAGAGCGACGCATCATTCAACTGCAACTTTTCAAGAGCTGAACGCAAGTCTTCAAAGTCCTCCGTCTTTGTCGGGAATATTCCACTGAATACCATCGGTTTAACTTCTTTATATCCTTCGATGGCTGTTTCAGCCCCTTTTCGCTGATGAGTAATCGTATCCCCTACTTTTGCATCCTGCAGGGATTTCACGCTTCCAATCACATATCCTACCTCACCTGCTTCCAGAACATCAGTAGGTTCTTTTTTCAGTTTCAAATAACCGATCTCCTCTGCAAAATACTCTTTATCGGTTGCCATGAAAAGAATGGGATCACCCTTTTTGAGACTCCCCTCCATCACTCTCACATAGGCAATGGATCCTCTATAGGTATTAAATATTGAGTCGAATATGAGCGCCTTCAAAGGCTTTTCAGTATCCTGTTTCGGCGCCGGGATTCTATCGACTATAGCCTCCAAAAGCTCATCAACCCCCTCTCCGGTCTTCCCGGAAACCTGTAAAATATCTTCAAAATCACACCCGATCAGATCGATGATCTGCTGGCCCACACCCTCAGGTTCAGCACCCGGCAGATCAATCTTGTTCATCACCGGTATGATCTCCAGATTCTGTTCAATCGCCTGATAGAGATTAGAAATAGTCTGAGCCTCTATTCCCTGAGCGGCATCAACAATAAGCAATGCACCCTCACACGCCTTCAGCGCCCTGGACACCTCATAAGCAAAATCAACATGGCCCGGAGTATCAATCAGATTGTACGTATACTTCTCTCCGTTGGGCCTTTTATAATCCATCCGGACAGCATGACTCTTAATCGTAATACCCCTCTCACGCTCCAAGTCCATATCATCCAGAACTTGTTCCTGCATCTCTCTCTCGGTAATAGCCCCTGTCCGCTCAAGCAAACGATCTGCCAAAGTAGACTTTCCGTGGTCAATATGAGCGATAATGCAAAAATTCCGAATATTTTTCATCAATGTGAACAGATTCAAATCTTAAATTTAACAAGCCTTAAATATACAAACTTGAAACGGTCATTGCATCAGAATGTTATTTTGAGTGAAAAGTGAAAAGTTAGAAGTGAAAAGCTCCACTTTCTGCGATGCATGTTTTCCATAGTCCTGCCTTTTTAAGATAACCATGGCTATCTATCTACCAGCTTTTTTTAGAAAAACACTTTTTTACTTTTAACTTTTCACTTGTACAGCCTTTCTTCTAAAGTTTGAATTCAATATTCTCCAACCGGATATATTTCACATTAACAATGACTGTCGTTATATCGGCTGCAAAACGAATGATAAATATGAAAAACTCACTCTTAAGGATTGCCTTTTTGATCATCTTTTTACTGCCCGCCGCTCTTCTTGCACAGGTAAAATCATTTGAAGAGGTGGTTGGCCATAAGATTGGTGACCGCATTACCCTGAGCCATCAAATCGTGGACTACCTGAACTATTTGGATGAAGCATCCGACCGGGTCACACTCACAGAAATTGGCACCACTTATGATCACAGACTTCAGGTTGCTGCAATCATTACATCACCGGAAAATCATCAGCGCATTGATGAAATACGTGCCAACGCCCAACGCCTGAATGATCCGCGATCCACCACCCGCTCAGAAGCTGAGCAGATCATTCAAAGTCAACCCGCCATTCTCTATT
>SKZL01000079.1 GCA_007127395.1 Balneolaceae bacterium | reverse complement strand
ATTTTTTATCTCATCCGTATGCACTCGCTTATTTTTTTGTAAATTAAATATATACACCAATCAAAAATTGAAGTTGTGAAGAAAAGTTTATTAGGCAGTTTTATTGGTATCTCTATTCTGTTAACACTGGAATCTCTATCCAGGGTGATTATCGCACTCTATATGAAGCAGGATATTCTGATGTTTTCATATAGTAACTACCCCGGTATCTTATGGCCACTACTATTAACGGCCATCGCCGGATTCAGCTCTTTTTTTGGAGCCATGTTCGCTCTCACATATGGTCGAAAAAAACAACTCTTTACGCTGATCACCTTTTTACTTCTTGTGATCCTTTTTCGCTACAGCCAAATTCATATTCTCTACGAAACGGAATCGATCTCCTACCCGATTACATCTTTGATACTATCATTGATTGCTCTCTTCCTCGCCTGGAAAGTGATTCGAAAGCCGGACAAAAACAGTGAACTCTATAAAGATCAGCCAGAAAAGGACGATTTCGAGCCTACTTCTTACCATGAAGAGCATCCACCTCACTGACCGATACCCCCCTCCATTCAGCCAGTTGCCGTGCAATGCGATCACGTACAGTATTCATGAGTGCTAAACTCTCTTCTGCCTTAAAAGCTGATACATCCACAGGGTCTAACACTTTCAGCTTCACATAAACTTCCGGTTCAAAAAGCCAGGATTTTTTAGGCAAACAGCTTTGTGTACCATCCACTACAATTGGCAATACATTAACCCCTTCCCTGATGGCAAGATCAAAAGCTCCCACAGCAAATTTATTCAGACGGCCATCTCTGGAACGGGTTCCCTCCGGAAAAAAGATCACAGAAACATTTTTTTTTAGATAGTTTGAACAACTTTTAAAAACGGCAATTCTCTTGTTGGATGATTTGCGATCCACTGGAATGTCACCCGCAAGTTTTAACATCCATCCAAGGCCAGGAAGTTCAAAAAGCTCTTTTTTTGCAATCCACTTCATCTCCCATGGCAAATTTGAAATAACCGGAATATCTGCATTCGAGAGATGATTACTGACCATCACAAAAGGAGTTCTGTCATTAAATGACAAATATCCCTGATCAATATTTATATTCCAGTTTGGATTGATTTTGGAAATTGCATAACCCAGCTTACGAAATACCCTTCCGGTTCTGTATCGGGCAGGATCTCTGTCAAATAGCCAGACAATAGCCATCAATGGCAGCCAAATGAATACCAAAGCTACAATACCGGCCCAAATTAACACCGATTTTACTCTACTCATCACAAACGGTTAACGTCTCAGTTTTGGAATATAACTTTTAATAATTCCCAAAATACCCTTTGATGGTTTTCGTGACCTCTTGTTTACCTCTACAGCTTTCTCATGAATTGGAGGCAGTACGATACTCTTTTTCGGTTTTTCTTCTGCCTCTTTACGGTCTGATGTCTTCTGATCAGGCTGTTTTTGCGTGGATTTTTCCTTGCTTTGACGGCTAGGCTCCGTACGCTTCTGCTGCTGTTCTTGCCGGTTTTGCTCCTTCTGTGGCTGTAATTTTACCGGCTCTCTCTTTTTACTCTTTTTCGGCTTAGAATCTGAACGATCTTTCTGGCTCTTTTTAGAATCTTGCTCTTTTGAGCTCTTCTCTTTTACATCACGGCTATCTTGTTGCTCAGGTTTCTGCCTCTGATCTCGTGTTTTATCCTGGCTATCTCTTTTAGCCTGAACAAATCCCTCTTTCCAAGAAAAAGAGTTCGGATGTTTGAATTGATCAGGAACATCAATTTTCTTGATGGTGTTTCCCTTGATCTGCATAATCTCCTGGAAAGTACGGCTATCCCTGCGCGTCACAAACGTGATTGCAATACCGGATTTATCATACCGTCCGGTTCGTCCTATTCTGTGTATGTAGTCATCTGTATTGTTGGGGACATCATAGTTGATGATAATTGAAACCCCTTTGATGTCAATACCCCTTGCCAATACATCTGTAGCAACAATAACAGGCACCTGCCCGTTTTTGAAAGCATTCAGCGCTTTATTTCGCTCATCCTGAGACCGGTCACCGTGAATGCTCTGAGCTTTGATCCCCTCTTTCTTCAATAAACGCTGAAGCTCATCTGTCCCCTTCTTGGTAGATGTAAATATGATACAGGATTCCCATTCAAGCTCTTTAAATATACCCTTGACAATCGGAATCTTTTGATTGCTCAAAAGAGTGTAGGCCCGTTGTTCTACAGATTGTGATGGCTTGGACCGTTCAATTTCGACCATCTCAGGATTTTTCATAATCGAAGATGCAAGCCGTTCAATTTCGGCAGGCATAGTAGCTGAAAAAAGGAGAGTTTGCCGATTCTGGGGCAGCCATGAAATAATCTTCTTGATATCAGGCAGGAAACCCATATCAAGCATTCTGTCGGCCTCATCCAATACCAAATACTCAAGGTTCGAAAAATCAATACTCAACACCTTATGCTGATCCATCAGCCTTCCGGGTGTCGCAACAATTATATCCACACCTGCCTTTAACGCTTTGGCCTGAATTGAAAAATCACTTCCCCCAATCACCGTCGCAGATGAGATAGATGCATGATAACCAATTGCAAAGATCTCTTCATCTATCTGAGTGGCCAGTTCCCGGGTAGGACTCAATATCAACGCCTTCACTCCTTCTCTCTTACTCTTGAGAATACGTTCCATTATCGGAATAACAAATGCACCGGTTTTTCCGGTACCTGTTTGAGCCGTGCTGATCAGATCTTTCCCCTCAAGTACTATAGGTATCGATTTCTCTTGAACCAACGTTGGTTCGGTAAAGCTTACATCGTTCAGGCCTGCGATGAGCGAATCTGTTAGTTTAAAATCGGTGAACTTCAAATGGGTAGTGAGTTTATTTAATGATTTCGTTTATATCAGCGTAATATAAGAACTTATTGATTGATTTTTTCATATCATCGCCGAATTGGTTGTTCCCCTGTAATTTCTGATACTCACCGGCTTCCTTATTGCATTGATAACTCTCATCGTAAACCCAGTCCAAAGCTCTCTGCAAGAGCTCACCGTTACATCTCCCACGCATATAAACATCGATTTATTAAAAATGTCTGCTTTTTCTTCGGATGAAAAAAGTTTACATTTAAGCGTTACATCTTTAACCAAAAATTTAATATGAAATATCTACGATTACCTCTAATAATTACCTTTGCCCTTGTCGGTTCTTTAATCTCATGCAGTAGCGATATTGAATCATCTGAGGCAAATCTTTCAAATCAACTCGATTCACTTAGTTATAGCTTCGGTTATCTTCAGGGTGGCAGCCTGGTGAATGAAGGCATTGATGAAATTGATGTCAAAAACTACCTTGCCGGCCTGAATACCGCATTCAAGGATGAAGATTCAGCTATCGATGAGGCAGCTATGCAGCAACTGATCCAGGTCTTCTTTTCAGAACTTCAGACCAGACAGATGGAGCGCCAGGCCGCTGAAGCAGATATCAATATTGCGCAGGGTCGTGCATTTCTTGAGGAGAATGTATTGAATTCAGATGTGTTTGAAACCGACTCCGGCTTGCAGTACAGAGTTCTTGAAGAAGGTGACGGCCAAAGGCCAACTGCCACTGATCGCGTTCGGGTGCACTACGAAGGCTCTTTACTGAGTGATGAGGTGTTTGACAGCTCATACGAAAGAGGCGAACCTATCACTTTCCCGCTTAATCAGGTCATTGATGGCTGGACTGAAGGAGTTCAACTGATGAGCGTTGGCTCAAAATATCAGTTTTTTATCCCTTCTGAACTGGCCTATGGAAATACACCGCCTCCCGGAAGCACTATTTCCCCGGGAGCCGTTCTGATTTTTGAAGTTGAATTGCTGGGTATTGATTAATCTTCGTTTTTTAATCATTCAACAGACTAAAGGGTGTATTCATCAATACACCCTTTTTTTTATTTTCAGAACCATCTCTTTACATTGAGATTAAATTGAGATTAATAGGTCTTACCTCCTGCGAATTTTATAAGCCACACCGTACTTTTTCATGGACAAATTTGTATTGACATACAAAGTCAGGAAAAAAGCCTTTGAACTGGGGTTCGATGACTGTGGTTTTTCAAGAGCCGGACCGCTGGATGATGAAGCATTTCGCCTTGAAGAGTGGCTCAATCAAAATTTACATGGCTCCATGGAGTGGATGACCAACCATTTTGATAAACGAATAGACCCTACAAAATTGGTCCCGGGCGCAAAAAGTGTGATCAGCCTTATTGTCTCTTATCGTTTTCGAGAGAATGAGATCCATGATCGTCAAAATGATAAAACCAGGATAGCCAAATACGCAAGAGGCAGAGATTACCATAAGGTCTTGAAAAAAAAATTAAAGCAT
>SKZL01000047.1 GCA_007127395.1 Balneolaceae bacterium | reverse complement strand
TTCTTATTGCCATTTTTGAAATTAAATAATGATTCGCACTAATATAAGATTTGTCACCACAAAATGATGAGAGTGATCTCTTTTGATGCTTTTGTCTTCAGGTTTTTGATAGCAGTACAACTCAAAGAGAAGATTTTATGAATAATCATTAACGGTAAAATAAACGTGCAGGAAGAAACGGTCTTGATTTAAAGCGATGTTTCTTTTCACATCTTTTAGCCAAAAAGATGTAATTAATCTAAATACTTCACCAAATAATATTATCGAAAAAAAAGAAAATGAATTAAATTGAATTACTGTTATCAAATTTATTTTTAAATAATTTCACTGTTGCAAAATTCATCCTTTATAAAACTCTAAGTTCGCTTTTACCTTGCCACATTAATGTCATATAATTAAGTTTAAATATTGATGGACTTACTTAGCATTTATCCAAATTACTCTTCATACTGTTTTTTTGTAATTCTAATCTCTTTTGAAGAATGAAAGATAAGAGAGTTCAAAAGCAGACAATCTGGAATAAAAACAGAATGTTGGAAAGAATGCTAAACAATCCTTCGACCATCAAAACGATTCTTGATTTTTTTTTACAGGATGTTCCGATACAGATTGAAACGCTCTCTATCTCTATTGAAAATAGCGATTGGGATCAAATTAAATTTCTTTCACACTCAATTAAAGGATCCGCTTTAAATGTGAGTGGTGAAGCCTTATGGTTGACCGCATCATCTATAGAGCAACAAGCTTTTGAACGAAATATTGATGAAATCAACTCTCTCTACCCTCAATTGGTGGAAAATTATACTGATTTGGAAAAACAGTTGACCGACTATTTAGAAACGTTAAATTGCACTGAAGATAATACTGATCTGTGACATTGGCTTTAGAAATTGATAAGCAGAATTGTTTTTCATAAGAGCCTTGAAACGTGCCTTACCGTTTAATAAATGCAGCATATTTTAACAATTACCCTATTATTTTACAGAGGGATCTGTGGGTTTGCAAAACTTCCATTAGGCAATATAGCATCGTATGCAAAAATAAACGGCTAAACTTTTGCAAACATGCCTGCAAAATTTAATATCATGTTTTGTATATTGCCTCCATTCATCAGAAAAGCGATTCCATGAAGAAAAAAACAGACCTCAAGTATGAAATTTATTGTATGTATTAAACAGGTTCCAGATGTAAATGCGCCCCTTCAGATTAAAGACGGGCAACTTATCCAGGATGCCGACAGAAATATTTTAAATGCCTATGATGCATCTGCGGTTGAAGAAGCACTTGTTCTTCAGGAAGCACACGGAGGAGAAGTAGATGTTGTGCTGATCGGACCGGAAAAAGGTAAAGAGGCCATACGTAAGGCATTGGCTATGGGAGCCGATTCCGGTACCCACATTCTTACCGGAGGTAATGAGAATTATGACTCATATTCATATGCAAAAATTCTTGCCGCATTCTTAAAAGATAAACAGTATGACTACGTACTTTGCGGGAAACAGTCGCAGGATACCGATGCAGGGCTGACCGGTTCAATGCTTGCCGAACTGCTCGGCTTACCTTTTACAACCAATGCAGTCGGCTTATCAAAAGATGGAGAACAGCTACTGGTTAAACGGCAGGGGGATGCCGGGCAGGAGATGATCCTGCTACCCTCACCGGGCCTGGCAACCTGCTCAAATGATATGAATGACCCTCGTATTCCAAGCCTGAAAGGAATTATGCAGTCTAAACGAAAACCGGTAGATACAATTCCAATTACAGAACTTGATGCTGATGTTGGTCCGGATGACTCCAAAACCAAAGTGACCGGATATGAAGAAAAGCCAAAACGGGAACCGGGAAAAAAATATGAAGGCGAACCCGAAGAGATCGCAAAACAGGTTGCGCAATTACTCGACACCGCAGAAAATGTCATCTAAACCGATCCAAATTATCTAAGAATACCATTCATTCAAAAACCCGGATATACGCGATCGCACCAACTTTTTACTTCTAACCCCGATGTTCCGGGATTGTAACTACGTTCCAACTTTAAAACTTTTCACTCAAACATGAGCACTATTTTAACATATATCTCCATCACTGACGGAAAGATTAAACGATCCTCACTTGAAGTCCTCACCAGATGCAATGAACTTGCCGAGCAACATGGAATGGAATCCTCAGCAATCATCATCAGTGACAATGTTACCGGAGCTGCTGATCAGCTAAAAAAATATGGTCCTTCAGTTATCTACACCATTGAAGATCCGATTTTCAAAAACCATCTGAATACTCCACTGCTGAGGGCACTCTCCATAGCCATGGAGAAAATTTCGCCTGAGGTATTGGCATTTGCATCCACAGAGAGTTCCAAAGATATCCTGGGCGCCCTGGCTGCCAATCGCAAGGCTGCCTCATTGGCTGATGTTTCTGAATTTGAGCTGACCGGTAACGGAGTTAAAGCGAAAAGACCGGTAATGGCATCAAAAATTATCTCATCTGTTGAAGCAACCGGTTCACCGGTGATCCTGACAGTACGATCAGGTTCCTATGATTTAGTTGAAAAACCTGCAGACTCAAAAGTGGAAGAGATTCCGTTCTCATTCAGTGACAGTGATCTGAATATCACCCTTAAAGAGATCATCAGTGCAACGGGTGATAAAGTGGATCTTTCCGAAGCCGAAACAGTTGTAGCGGCCGGACGCGGAGTTAAGGATGAAGAGGGCAGGAAACTCATTGATGAGCTTGCCACCGTGCTGAATGCCGGCATCGGAGCCTCACGCGCTTTAACTGAGGCGGGTGATTATGATCCCAGCTTGCAAATCGGCCAGACTGGCAAAGTGGTCTCACCTCAGCTCTATATCGGCATTGGAATCTCCGGAGCTATACAGCACGTAGCCGGTATCACAAACAGCAAAGTGATTGTTGCCATTAACAAAGATCCGGATGCACCCATTTTCGAAATAGCTGATTACGGTCTGGTAGGAGATCTCTACAAAGTACTTCCGCTGTTTATTGAGGAATTGAAGAAAGTGAAACGTGAGACGTGAAACGTGAGAAGATGGAGTTGAGCAACGATCTCGAAACTTATTAAGGACACAAGTGGAGAAGAAAATTATTCAACGTAGCTTAGATGTTGAATTACAAATCACATTCACGTCTCACGTCTCACCTTTCACGTTTCACTAACAAAAAACTATGGACGAAAAATTTGACTGTATCATCATCGGGGCGGGGGTTGCCGGGTTAGCGGCTGCCATGACACTGGCACGAAATAACCTTAAGTTTTTACTGATCGAAAAAGGTGAATTTCCCGGTTCAAAAAATGTCTCCGGGGGTGTTTTATGGGGCAGCGACCTGGCTCGCCTGGTTCCGGAATACTGGAAAGAAGATGCCGGGTGGGATCGCTTTATCAACCACCGCAGACTTACGTTTATGGATGATCAATCGACATTCAGTGTCGATTTCAAATCGTCCCATTTCAATGAAACTCCTTATAACGGTGTTGTGGTCCTCAGGTCCAAGTTTGACCGCTGGCTGGCGGAGAAAGTTGAAGAGGCCATCACGGAGAGCGATTTTGCCATGGACTCCTTCATCGCGACCAATATCCTGGTGGAAGAAGTCTTGATGGAAGATGGAAAAGCGGTTGGAATCCGAACCGGAGATGAGAAATTCTTTGCAGATTCAGTGATCATCGCAGAGGGGGTAAATAACCTGCTTACCAGGCAGGCCGGCCTTCAGGATGATTATGTACCTGCAGATCATATCCTGACAGGGGTAAAAGAGATTATCCGTTTTGACCAGAAAGTGCTTGAAGATCGTTTTCAACTCAACGGCAGAAGTGGCATGAGCAATGAGTTTGTGGGTTTTGCCACAGACGGTGTGGAGGGGGGCGGTTTTCTCTATACCAATAAAGATACTCTATCACTTGGTCTTGTTCTCGGCTTAAAAGACCTTCGGGAAAAAGAGAAAACTCCCTATGATGTGCTCAATACATTTAAAAACCATCCGGTGATCAGCGATATGATACGTGGCGGTGAAGTGGTTGAGTATTCGGCACATGTGGTTTCATCCGGTGATAAACGCCTGATGCCAAAGAAACTACACACCGATGGTCTGCTTGTATGCGGTGAGGCAGCCAACCTCCTGATGAATGCCGGAAAAGCAATTCAGGGAATGGACTATGCCATGCGATCCGGTATTTTGGCTGCTGAAACAATTGCAGAGGCTAAAAAAGCAGGGGATTTCAGTGATCAGTATATGAAAATATACCAAAAGCGGCTGGATGATAGTTATGTAATGAAAGACATCAACAACTTTCAGGATGCGGTCCATCTGCTACATGATCCGGTCATGACCCAGAAAGTCCCGAACCTGATCTGCGATTTC
>SKZL01000117.1 GCA_007127395.1 Balneolaceae bacterium | reverse complement strand
TTTCCGATTTTACCGGTACCTACCAGTAAAATGTTTTTATTGACCAGATTGTCGAATGTGCGAATTGCAAATTTGACGGCAGCATAGGCAACCGTTGCAGCACCATGGCCAAGTGAAGTTTCATTTCTGGATCGCTTATGAGCTCTGAA
This sequence comes from Balneolaceae bacterium, assembly GCA_007127395.1. Taxonomy (GTDB): domain Bacteria; phylum Bacteroidota; class Rhodothermia; order Balneolales; family Balneolaceae; genus Rhodohalobacter. The sequence continues at coordinate 4,227 of SKZL01000117.1, read as the reverse complement.
AACATGCTGAATCAGCCGATGTAATTCGCTTGAAACCATTTCTCGGCTGGAAGAAAATTCATACCCCTCTTTCACCTGTTTTACAATTTGAAGGTCACCCAGAATTTGTGAATCGAGTCCGGTTGCCACTTTGAAAAGATGCTTGACTGCGCGATAGCCTTCATACTCAAATCCATAGTTATGAAACTCATCCAATGAACCGTTGCTGTATGCAGTAAGGAGGCGAGTTAACTCATTTGAAGTTACACCTTGCGCAAAGATCTCAGTTCTATTGCAAGTAGATACTACAAAAAGGCTTCTAATCCCTTCTCTTGATGCCCCTTCGAGCAGAAGAGATTTTTTTTCCTCATTCAGGCTGAACCTCTCCCGTACCTCTACAGGAGCGTCCCAGTGGTTGATTCCAATCGCAGTAAAATCGTCTAATGTAGGATGAACCATCCCTTATGCCGTGATTTTCTTTTCTGTTACCGTTTCATCATTCCATAAAATCGACTCGGCCGGTATTTCATGTTTCAGACAGTTCACTGTCTCTTCTGCTAAAGCTTTGATAAAGTCCGGGTGATCATTCAGGCCCTTCATAACGACATAGTTGTCGAATGTGAAACCTTCCTCTTCCATATCTTCCACAAGTTCCACTCCCAACTCATAAAGAGTTTCAATATGATCTGTTACGAATGCGATGGGTACCATCAGGAAGTTCTTTATACCATATTCCAGGTGTCTTTCTACCAACTCTTCTGTGTTTGGCTGTGTCCATTTCTGAGGCCCTACTTTTGATTGAAAACCGAGCCAATAGGGATTTTTCTCTTTTCGCCGTGCCATAACAGCTTCCATCGTCTCCTTAATTTCGACTGTATACGGGTCACCGCTTCTTACCTCCAAAAGCGGGGTTCCGTGAGCACTGAAGATGAAATGGGTCTGCTTTCTGGTATCCTCATCCATCCCGGCAAGTGCCTCATCGATCCGGTCATTAATCGATTTCAAGTAACTTTCATTAAGATAATAGTTTTTTACATGAAACTCTTTCCATGGCTTCTTTCCATCCGGAAATTTTTCTTTGATCACATTTTCCCAATCCCGGAAACTGCTTCCGGTTGTAGTCCATGAAAATTGTGGATAGAGAGGCATCAAAACGGTATGGGTAATTCCATCATCCACCATTTCGTCAATAATCTGATCCGCGAATGGCAGCCAGTATCTCATACAGGTATACACATTGACCTGCTGATCCGGCAGTATCTGTTTAAAGTATTTTTCAAGAGTACGCCTTTGGGACTCGGTGAGGCCATTGATGGGAGAGCAGCAATCAGAGACAACTTTATTCTGTCTGTTAAAGCAGTATTTATTTCCAGTACATCCTTTTGGGCAACCGTTGATCTCTTTATAATCTTTAGCCACGTTAGGGGCTCTGAATTTGGATATGACGTTGGAAAAAAGTTTTTGGGTAACACCTCCTCCCAATTTGATGATGTCTTCGTCACTAAACAGATTTTTTAGAAATATTCTGACGTTATCTTCATGGGTCGGGCCACCCAAATTCATTAAAACAACACCGATTTTCATCCGCTATACAATTTTCTTTCTGGGGTTTTTGGTTGCAATGGTGTAAACAACCGTTTTTATATGAAGTTAAAGTGAAGAGAAGCTAAGAAAAAACCCTTTTAAGTTTAAATAAATGAATTTTTTTCAATAAATATTAATTTTAACCCGGATCTCTTCAGGATGTAGCTCTTTGAGGAAGATAAAAAAAGAATTTTGATCCTTTTCCGGGGGTACTTTTTACATGAATTTCGGAACCATGTGCATTCAGGATGCTTTTAACAACTGAAAGGCCCAGACCGGTACCACCTTTGTCTCTGGACCTGGCTTTATCTGTTCTGTAGAAGCGGTCAAATAATCTTTCCAGATGTTCATCGGAAATTCCGACTCCGGTGTCGGAAACCTCAACTTTGATTGTGTTGTTGGTGTCGCTTCGCTCAATGTTAATTTGGATCTCACCTTTGTTGGTGAATTTGATAGCGTTTGTGATAAGATTTTCCAGTACCTGTTCGATTTTGTCCGGATCGGCAAAAACATCTTCTTTGTCTGTTTTTCCGACGAGTTTCAACCCCTTTTCTGTGGCTTCATTTTCATAAGTTTCAAGCAGGGGATCTATAACAGAGCAGAGTGGGAAAGTTTTTTTTCTGATGAAGTGTTCGTCCGAATCGTAACGTTGAAGTGTCAGAAGGTCTTTGAACAGTCTGTCAATCCGATGGGTCTGACGCTCAGCGGTTTGAAGATATTTCACCTCTTTTTCGGAGTCCAGCCCGCCCAGCTGTAGCATTTCGAGGGAACCGGCAATGGTGTGAAGCGGATTTCGGATTTCATGCGTGATATCAGCAAAAAATTGACTCTGCTTTTGATTCATTTTTACCAGCTCCAGGTTATCTGAGCGCAGCTTTTCAGCCATCCGGTTCAAAGATTTTGCAAGCGTGCCAAACTCATCTTTACGATCAAGATCCAGGGTTCTGTCTGTGTTGCCATCAGCAATTTCACGGGCTGCAGATTCAAGTTGAAGTATGGGGCGCGATATATATCTGGAGAAGAGTACACTTACGATGAGTACTAGGCCTATGGAGATAAACATTCCCGTATAGATGATCCATCGAATGGTTTTGATAGGTTCATATATCTGATCTTTCGGGATTGAAACTCTGAGAAAGCCGGCTGGATTGAATTGACTGGCAAGTTTTGAATAAGCCGTCAGCTGATCTCCATCGGAAGGCCCTGCTAAAAATCGTTCGTTGGCACTGTTTAAGGAGAGGAGTATCTGATCATCAATGATATCAGGTGCCTGTTCTGTTTCAAAAAAAGGAACTTCTGCAAAGAGGTGTCCCTGCTCATCATATATAGAGAGCCGGTAACCCGAGGTTCTGGCAGCTTCATTCAAATTGGTTTCGAACTGATCGTCAAGCCTTAGATTTTCGATAGTGATGGTGAGCCACTCCGTATCATTCAAAATCTGTTTTTCTCCCTCACTGAGGAGATAGTTCCGGATAAAAAGAATGGAGTAGCTGCTGATCGCTGTAATACCAAAGATCAGTAATAGAATGAATGTCCAGGCCAGTTTGGCTCGAATACTCATGAAAGGACCATTTCACGATTTAGGCCGTAACCAATTCCTCGATAAGTTTTGATCATCTCGGAAGACTCTCCTAGTTTCAGGCGTAAGTTTTTGATATGAACATCAACAGTGCGGTCAAAAACAAATTTATCATCACCGCCGATATGCTCCAGTATCTCCTGTCTGCTGAACACACGCTTGGGATTTTTGAAGAAAAGTTCTGTCAGTGAAAATTCTGTGGAGGTAAGATCGATCCGTTTTTCATTATGGAACAGATCTTTACCATTAATATCCAGGATCAGGTTTCCGTGTTGAATCCATTTACTGTTTTGAGGTTTTTGTCTTCTCAGAAGCGATTCAATTCGAGCGTGGACCAGCTTCAGGCTTGCGGGTTTGGAGATATAATCGTCAGCACCCAACTCAAGTCCTTCAATTTCATCTTTTTCTTTATCCTTAGCGGTCAAAAAGATCACCGGAATATCCCGAAGAACCGGATGACTTCGGATGATCCGGCAAATTTCTTTACCATCTACGTAGGGAACCATGATATCCAGAACGGCCAGATGAATATCTCCGGATCTCTTTTCGATCAAATGAAGTGCCTGTTGTCCATCATGAGCAAGCAGTACATCATAGTCCTGAAGTTCAAGATAGTTTGCAAGCATTTCGGCCGGTTCAATTTCATCTTCAACCAGCAATATGGTATGTTTCAAATTCATAGGAGATGTTAAGATCAAAAAATCTTTTTATCTGTTTAGTAGTTGGTATCTCCTTAAAATAACGATTTGTAGGAAAGATTCTTTCCCTTTTGAAAATCACTTGTTAAAGTTCATCAATCTAAATAAAATTCAGTTCTAACATAACATCAAAGATCAATACATGTCACTTCAGAAAAAAGTAGTTTGGATAACAGGAGCTTCTTCAGGTATTGGAGAAGCTCTTGCGTACGAATTCAATAAAAAAGGCACACATTTGATTCTGTCTGCAAGAAGAGTAGATGAGCTTGAAAGAGTAAGGAGTGGATGTGAGAACAGTGAAGAGACCGTTAAATTGCTTCCCATGGATCTCTCAGAGGCGGATAAATTACAGGAAAAAATTGAAGAGGCACTGAAACTGTTCGGCAG
>SKZL01000399.1 GCA_007127395.1 Balneolaceae bacterium | reverse complement strand
TCCATGCTCGATTTGTTTTTTACAGTTATTTTTCAGGTACTCTTCTTTTAATCCACGCCGCAAAGCGCTCCTCCATTATCACACGCAGCAAAGCCGATTGGAGTGAAGTGAAGCGAAGCAAAAACTCCATATTTCACTGCGCAGGGACAATCAGCCTGTTAATTGCACTTGTTATAACGTCATTAATAAACAGATTATATAAGAATCTTAATCTGATTAACCTGTCTATATAGAATTCAACAAATACTATTCAATTCCGAGTATTTTACGGTTCATATTTTCATCACTTCCGCTTCCTGCAAAATCATCAAATGCTTTCTCAGTGACCCGAATGATGTGATCCTGAATAAATGGTGCGCCCTCCTCGGCTCCCTGTTCGGGATGTTTCAGGCAGCACTCCCACTCCAGAACAGGCCAGCCATCGAAGCCATATTGTGCCATTTTGCTGAAGATGGCACGGAAGTTCACATCGCCGTCTCCCAGTGATCGGAAGCGTCCCGGACGATCTGCCCAGTTTTGATAACCTCCATAGACACCGGCACGTCCGGTCGGATTAAACTCGGCGTCCTTAACATGAAACAGCTTGATCCGTTCATGGTAAATGTCAATGAACTCGATGTAGTCGAGCTGTTGCAGCACAAAATGACTCGGATCATAAATGATATTGACCCGCGGATGGTTGCCGGTAGCCTCCAGGAATTTTTCGAAGGTCACACCGTCATGCAGATCCTCACCCGGGTGCAGTTCATAACAGACATCCACACCGTTCTCATCGAATTCGTTGAGAATAGGCAGCCAGCGATCAGCCAGTTCTTTGAAACCGGTTTCGACCAGGCCGGCCGGACGCTGCGGCCAGGGATACATGGTATGCCATAACAGTGCCCCGGAGAAAGTGGCATGACCAGTGAGTCCGAGCCGCTTGCTTGCCCTGGCAGCATATTTCATCTGATTGACCGCCCATTCGGTCCGTGCTTTAGGATTATCGTGGTATTCCGGCGGTGCAAAGCCGTCAAACAACTTGTCATAGGCCGGGTGCACCGCTACCAGTTGTCCCTGAAGGTGGGTGGACAGATCTGAAATTTCCAAACCCGCATCATGGACAATCCCCTGCACCTCATCGGCATAGGTTTGGCTCTCTGCAAGTTTTTCCAGATCGACACAACGCGGATCAAACGTGGGGATTTCAACCCCTTTGTAACCCAGTCCGGCTACCCATTTGCAAATCGATTTCAAATTATTAAACGGCTCTTCGTCGCCCATAAACTGGGCCAAAAAAATGGCTGGTCCTTTCATATTAGTAACCTCTTGGTTGATTTAAATATTATTCCGTCAGGCAACCGCCTGCTTCAGGATTTGTATCTGTTCACAGGCATGTTGCTCATATAATTGATCGGGTTTTCGGTTTCCTGTTGTATCACTTCAAAACAGATGTCCACTTCCGTTCATCATCTTTAGCAGAAGCGATGACGGTCTCAATCAGTTTCATGCCCCGAAGACCTTCCTGTACATCGGGATAGTCAATGGTTTCAGGTGCCGGCTTTTCACCCTGGATCAGGCTTCCCAGTGACAGGGAAAAGTTCCGATAGATATTGGCAAATGCCTCGATATAGCCTTCGGGGTGTCCGCCCGGGACCCGTGTATTGTGCATTGCGATATCGGAGACATAACCACGGTCAACACCGGTCCGGTAAACCTGCACCGGCTTGCCCAGGAATTTGACAAGCAACGTGTTCGGTTCGTGCTGATGCCACTCAATGCCCCCCTTTTCACCATAGATAAAGATTCTCAGAGCATTCTCTTCCCCTGCACAGATCTGACTTGCATGCAGCAGGCCACGGGCTCCGTTATCAAATCGAAGCAGAGCGCTGGTGTCATCATCCAGGGCCCTCCCTTCAACCATGGAACTCAGATCGGCGCATATCTCGGTAACACGAAGGCCGGAAATATATTCGGCCAGGTTGAGTGAGTGTGATCCGATGTCACCCATGGCTCCTGCAGGGCCGGCCTTTTTGGGATCGACTCTCCAGGATGCCTGCTGATTCTCCGTTTCAAGCCGAGTGGAAAGCCATCCCTGGGGATATTCAACGATAACTTTCCGGATTTTACCCAAGTCACCATTACTGATCATATGTCTCGCTTGTTTGACCATTGGATAACCGGTATATGTAAAGGTAACCGCGAAACTTAGTCCGGTTTTTTCCACAAGAGAAGAAAGTTCTTCGGCTTCTTTGGCGGTCAGCGTCATTGGTTTCTCACACACGACATGAAAACCGTTTTCAAGAGCCGCTTTTGCTACCGGGAAATGGACATGGTTGGGGGTAACAATCGATACAAAATCCATTCGTTCCCCTTCAGGCAATGACTTTTCATTGGCAAACATTTCCTCATAGTTTCCGTACACCCGGTCTTCCGGCAGGAACAATAGTTTCCCGGCTTCAAGTGATTTTTCAGGATCGACATCAAAAGCGCCACAAGCCAGATCAATAAGTCCGTCCAATGCAGCAGCTTTTCTGTGTACTCCTCCAATAAATGCACCGATGCCGCCACCGACCATTCCCATTTTCAGTTTTCTTCCCATTCTTAGTTTTTCTTCCATAATGATTTTGAAATTAGATATGATGAACAACTTTTTTTTACAATTGTAATACAGTCAATGAAATCAGATGATCTTTAAAATCGAATTCACTGTTATTAGTCTCTTCTGAACAATATCCATATTAATGTAAAATTACAAAATCATCATGAATTTGATCCATGTAACTTCCCGCTTCTAAGGAACTATACTATTTTGTATTTTACCTGATTATACATGTAAATGAAAATGAAGTACCACGATCAACTGAATGTCTGCAGAACAAATTACACTTACTTTTCCTGACGGAACCCAAAAAAAATTTCCAATTAACACAACCGGCCTGGAAGTTGCCGAAAGTATCTCAATGGGGCTTGCTCGAAATTCACTTAGTATCACACTGGGAAATGAGATCCTGGATTTAGATACTCCCATTAAACGAAGTGATAAAATCGCAATTAATACCTGGGATAGTGAGGATGGCCAATATACTTTTTGGCACTCATCTGCTCACCTTCTTGCAGAAGCTGTTCAGGAACTGTATCCCAAAGCAAAATTTGGTATAGGTCCTCCAATTGAGAGCGGATTTTATTATGATATCGATTTTGGCAACGGTTCAATCGGGCAGGATCAGCTTGAAAAAATTGAAAATAAGATGATCGAACTGGCCCGAAAGAAATCCCGGTTCAACAAAAGGGTTGTCAGTAAAGAGGAGGCCTTACAACACTATAAATCTGTTGATAATGAGTACAAGATCGACCTGATTGAGGGTCTGGAGGATTCAACCATCACATTCTATAAACAGGGAAACTTTACAGATCTCTGCAGAGGGCCTCATCTACCCGATACATCCGGAATCAAAGCTGTTAAATTGACTAAACTGGCAGGTGCATACTGGAGGGGTGATGTAAACAGTAAACAGCTTACACGTATTTATGGTATCTCCTTCCCAAAGCAGAAAATGCTGGACGACTATCTGAAACAGATTGAGGAAGCGCAGAAAAGAGATCATAAAAAACTTGGGAAAGAGCTTGGTATCTATATGATGGACACCATGGTCGGCCCCGGATTACCAATGTGGCTTCCAAACGGAACCGTTTTGCGACGTACACTTGAAAAATTTCTGCGGGATGAACAGGTCAGGCGTGGGTATCAGGAGGTAATCACACCTCATATTGCCAATATTGAGCTTTATAAAACTTCAGGCCACTATCCCTATTACAAAGACTCCCAATACAACCCGATGGATGTAGATGGGGACGAATATATGCTAAAACCGATGAACTGTCCCCATCACCATAGAATTTATTCGAACGATCTGAAGAGTTACAGAGATTTACCGGTTCGGCTTGCAGAATTTGGTACGGTCTATCGTTATGAGCAGTCAGGTGAATTAAATGGGATGTCAAGAGTTCGCGGATTTACTCAGGATGATGCCCATATCTACTGTACCCACGATCAATTGAAAGATGAAATTAAAGCTGTTATAGATCTCACTCAACATGTATTCAACACCTTTGGAATGCCTGTTGATATCCGGCTCTCATTCAGGGATGATAACGAAGAGAAATATGGTGGCGAATCGGAGTATTGGGAACGTGCTCAGAAAGAGATCAATGAAGTGGCAGATGAAATGGGCCTTGAATACAAAATTGTAGAAGGTGAAGCCAGTTTCTATGGGCCAAAAATTGATTTTATTATACGTGATGCAATCGGTCGGAAATGGCAGCATCGCTTTGGGAGGAGCCGCTTTGCCGCAAGCTTTCATCTGTGACGCGCAACGCACACCTGTCGGGCGCTATGGCGGCGCGCTTTCATCTATGCGCGCT
>SKZL01000302.1 GCA_007127395.1 Balneolaceae bacterium | reverse complement strand
TAATTTCAAAAATGGCAATAAGAAGCGGTATATCAACACCACCCAAAGCATCGGTCATCGCAATTACGGCTATTGCTATCGCCATATTTGTTGGAATGTGGACCGGTTCAGCAGTTATTGATGAAAGAATCGTAACACTACGATACCTGTTGTTGATTCTATCGGCAATGATCGCATTTGCTACACCGTATCTGCTATTTCCGGACAAAAATATCGCCTTGATTCAGATTGGCAACCTGAATAACATTCAGATCGGTAAATATCTTCTCAATAAAGGTGTCAGGATCAGTTGGCCGGTCTTTTTTTTGATGGCTGCCGTTCTCTTTTTGGATCTGAACAATCCGGTTCAGGATCTATGGCTTAAAAGCATCTCACTCCTGAACGGGATACTTTTTTACTCTGCCATCACACTTTTTGCAGCCTCCCGTTATCTCAAAAGCGGCTTTGATTCACAATTCTGGCAAGAGTCGGAGAAGGGCAGAAGATTCAGAAAACAGATGGCCGATTATTTTAAGTATCCAATCGATCCCGGTTCCGTACCAAGCCTGATCAACACAATTGTTGTACTCATACTGGGATCATTCATCGCAATTATCGCTTCTGTGATCTATCATCAGGCCGGGTATGCCTGGGAATTACTCCTTTTGATTCTGACTCTGGCCGGTTCATATATTTATTATCAATCTTTTAAAAGTCGTGTAACCATCAATTTTTACTCAACCAATGCTTTTTTTCTGGAATTTTTCGGATCAAGTATCAAAGGGGAGGAGTTTGCAACCCGGAGGGAGGTGAACCAGTTATGGTGGGTGCCACAACGATTGAAAGCTCATGTCTGGCAGTTTCTGGTTCAGCTGGATAGAAAAATACCGGCCGGACGGGTGATTGCTGCCGGACACATATTCGTATGGATGATCGCATATCAGAGGCCGGATCCAACTGTCATGGCTTATATCTGGCTTCTGTTTGCTCTTTCGCACCATCTGTTTGTATTTATGACATTCGGCGCGGATGTGTCACCCGGATGGCTGCACAGGTGGTTGGGATCAGCAAAAATTTGGCTTTTGAGCCGTTTTTGGATGCAGTTACGATGGGTGGTCCCTCTGTTGCTTAGTATGAATCTGCAGCTATTTGTCTTTGGATCACCGGATTTTATTGTGCAGGGATCCATCCTCATTCTCTTTATCATTACATCCTGGATCGTCTCAATGTTTGGGATCGCAGGGCTCAAAAAAGAATCTAGTTAATCACATTATTATGTTGGTCATTAAGAATTTAACGAAGCAGTTCAAGGCGGGTCAGCCCATTTTTTCCAATATCTCAATGGAAATACGAAAGAGTGAAGGAATTGGCATCGTTGGACCCAATGGATCGGGAAAAACAACCTTCCTGAGGATATTGTCTTTGAACTCCTTTCCAACGGATGGACATGTAATGTATAGTGGAACCGATATTCACAGTTCTCCAAATCAATATCTGGAAAAAGTGGGGCTGGTTCATGACGAGGAGTCGCTGCCCAGGCATCTGACGGCATTTGAATTGCTCGAATGGGTGCTGAGAAGCAGAGGCAAATGGCATGATGGATCAAAAGATAAAATTGAGAAACTTTTTTATCTATTAAATCTGGGGCAATTGGATGAGCCGATTGGCACATACTCCACCGGAATGAAAAAAAAGGTACAAATCGGGGCGGCTTTTATCACAGAACCGGATCTTTTGATTCTGGATGAACCACTTCGGGGGCTTGATGATTCATCCCGGGAAATAGTCATGAAGTTGCTCAAAGAGGCAAAAAAGAGGGGGGCACTTTTTTTAATGGCATCCCATTCAACAGAGATAAAAGATGGATTATTTGATCACATTATCCAATTTCCAATCAAATCAGAAAACTAAGTTGCCTTGGCTAACATACCGGTAATCAATTCATAGTTTTTATTCCGCTAACTAAAAAAATGGACTATGTTCAGTTGAAAAACCTTCACAAGGCTGCAAATTAGGCAATTAGAACGATTGAAAGCTCAAGATCTATGTCTTCACCACCCTTCCTCACTGGCAAGCCGATCTATTAATCCGGATTGTCGGGATTGTTGTTTTGAATTAAGACAATTAAAATTGAATGTTTATTGGAACCGATTCCATAAAAGATGCAAGTTTTAAAACAGAATTGGTCTCTATTTTACGGGAAAATTTGTATACTAAAAACTTGCGTCAAAACCTGTAAATCCTTTTAGAACCGATTAATAACACTTTTTAACAAATGTCTGAAATTATACTGCCTGAAGTTGAACTGAACATCTATTCCAAAAATGAACCGATTGAGGTTACAGTAGTTGAGAATTATGTAGCCACCAAAGAGTCGAGCCCAAATTATGTTAGGCATATAACATTTGATATTTCCGGGACGGAACTGGTTGATCGTGTGAAGGTAGGCCAATCTATAGGTATCATGCCTCCGGGTATAGATACTAAAACGGGGAAACCCCATAAACTGAGACTCTATTCGGTTTCATCGCCATCTTCTGGTGAAAAAGGAGATAAGCACCTGATCTCAACAACTGTCAAGCGTACCGTAGAGGAGTGGGAGAACAAAATCTATATCGGAGTAGCTTCCAACTACCTTGCAGATCTAAAACCCGGCGATAAAGTTAAAATGACCGGACCAAGCGGCAGACGCTTTTTACTTCCGGAAAACGCCAGAGATTTTAACTATATCTTTTTTGCCACCGGAACAGGCATCGCTCCATTCAGGGGGATGATCCAGGAGTTATATGAAAAGGAGTATCATCACAAATGTGCATTAATATTTGGATGTTCTTACAGAACCGATCTTCTCTATGCAGATTTTTTTGAACAGATGGATAGGGATAATCCCGGATTTCACTATATCAAATCGATATCTCGGGAAAACAGGAGAAAGGATGGCTCAAAATATTATGTTCAAAGTATGCTTGAAGAGGAAAAAGAGCAGCTAACACCCTTCCTGGTTCAACAGAATACTCTGATCTATATCTGTGGAATGAAAGGGATGGAGACCGGAATTTACAAACAACTTATAAAACTGGGTTTTACTGATTATCTGGATATACGGAAAGAACTGCCTGAAAATCTGGATGATATCCCGGCTGAGGATTTCAAGAAATTTATCAAGCCAGGTGTACGGATTTTTGAAGAGGTATATTAAATCCTTGTATCAGATGTATTGTTAGATCCGTCAACTAATTCAATCTTTACGTTCAATTTTCGGTAGTCCTTTAAGTGTGACAAATCTGTAGGGTAAGATATTGTCTCCGTATTTGAATGTATATACCTGAGTAAAAACGGCACCCAGTAGGATAATCAGAATGTTATAGTAGACCCATATCACAAAGATCACCAATGATCCGGCGGCTCTGTAGGTAGCATCGATCCCGGTAGCTGAGAAATAGACTCCAATCAGATATTTACCGAGCAAGAACAGCAGTGTAGTCACAATGGCTCCTACAAACACATCACGCCAACGGGCATGCACATCCGGCAGTATCTTGAAAATCAGTGTGAAAGAGAGTATCGCAAAACTAATAGTAACCAACTGTGAAGCTAAAACGATGAGTTCAATTTCAAGGGTGGTTAAATATTCAGCAATGAAACCGCTGATGATGGCCAATATGGACTCTGTGATCAGTGAGAACACAAAAAGGGCACTGAAAATAAGGATCATCAAAAAAGAGAGTACCCTGTTGAACACAAAATTGTAGACAGAGTTTATTTTGACCTCATTCACATTCCAGATTTTGTTGAGTGCAGTTTTCATCTGACTGATGACCGTTGTGGCTCCAAAAATAATTACAATGGATGCAATGATGGTAGTCGTAAAACCGGCACCGTCATCAATTCGGGAAACCATAAATTCTTCCATGGCTATAATGATTGATTCATCCAAAAAATCACCGGCAAATTCCTGAATCTGTGTCATGATAGCCTGCTCAGACAGAAAAAAACCTCCAATGGAAACAATCAGTATCAGCAGAGGAGCGATGGAAAAAATGGTGTAAAAAGCGATAGCTGCAGCGAATGTGAAAATCTCATCGTCACCGGCCTTTTTAAACGTTTGAACCAAAAGGTCCCAAATATCTGCTAATATTACTTTCATTGTGTGAAAAGATGCTCAAAAACTGTGTGAAATTCTTCTTTGTTGCTATGGTAATGAGGGGATATTTTGAAATATCCTTCTCCAGCAGAAATGATTATATCGTTTTGATCTAATGATTTAACAAATCTGTTAACCTTATTCATTCCATGATTTGAAAGTGTGACGATACCGGTTTGGTTCAAATATATTTGTCCTGATTCTGTATCTCTTAAGATAATACCCATTCAGATTCATCACCACTGGCAGGCAGGCCCTTGTCAATATTATATATTTAAAGAGTTTTCAATATTTGTAACACCG
>SKZL01000192.1 GCA_007127395.1 Balneolaceae bacterium | reverse complement strand
TCAAAAGCCGCTTTGTTACAACTTGAAAAACTAAATTGATTAAAAAGATGAGTACTGAAGTCGTCATTGTCTCTGCAAAACGAACTGCTTGCGGTAAAGCCAATAAAGGTTCACTCAGGTTTACAAGGCCCGACAGTATGATGGGTGAAGTAATCAGGGATCTTCTATCGGATCAACCGGATGTGAAGCCGGAAATGGTGGATGATGTCTATGTGGGATGTGCCTTTCCTGAGGCATCTCAGGGGCTTAATGTCGCCAGGCAGTGTGCCATTCTGGGCGGCTTGCCGAATAGTGTGCCCGGTGTGACAATCAACCGGTTCTGTTCATCCGGATTGCAGACAATTGCCATGGCAGCAGAACGGATTATGGCCGGAGGGGCGGATATTATTGTTGCCGGCGGTACTGAAAGCATGAGTCAGGTTCCTATGGGTGGAATCTCCTTTCAACCGAACCCGATACTGGCAGAAGAGCATCCGGAAATCTATATCAGTATGGGATTGACGGCCGAAAACGTTGCAAAAAAATATGGTGTGAACCGTGAAGATCAGGACCAATTTGCACTTGGTAGTCATAAGAAGGCTATCCGGGCCTGGGAAAATGGATTTTTTGATGATCAGATTACTCCTGTTCAGGTGAAACAGAAATATGTGACGGCTGAAGGTGAGATCGATGAGAAACAATTTGAGTTCAAACAAGATGAAGGTCCACGGAGTGATTCTACATTGGAGGCATTAGGCGGATTGAGGCCTGTTTTTAAAGTTGGTGGTACTGTAACAGCCGGGAACTCATCACAAATGAATGATGCGGCTGCCGGTGTATTGGTTATGAGCAAGAAGAAGGCAGATGAGTTGAGAATTAGTCCAATGGCCCGTTATCACGGTTTTGCAGTGGCAGGAGTTGCACCGGAAATCATGGGAATTGGTCCGGTAGAGGCGATCCCCAAAGTGTTGAAACAGTGTAAGCTGAATTTGGAAGAGATCGATCTGATCGAATTGAATGAGGCATTTGCGGCTCAGGCCCTGGCCGTTATCCGTGAGGCCGGTTTGGATCAGGATAAGGTAAATGTGAATGGAGGTGCCATCGCAATGGGTCATCCGCTTGGCTGTACAGGTGCCAAGCTCACCACACAGATATTGTACGATCTCATGCGACTGGATAAAAGCTTCGGAATGGTGACCATGTGTATTGGCGGCGGTATGGGTGCTGCCGGTATTTTTGAAAGGCTTTCGTGATTTCCGTTTTGGAAAGACCCATTCTATTGTATCATTATGATGCAAAAGAATTGGTGTTGAAGATTTTGTTTTGATTGGGGGCTTTGAATAAGCTTAATATGGGTACATTTCCCCGACAGATGTCGGGGAAATATTTCAGGGTTTATGAAAGCCACCTTGACTGTCAGTATGAAGTGAGAAATGGATCATTGAATTGAACCGCGTAAGAACCGGAAGCGGTATATAAAAAAAGTGATTGAAGAACCCGGTAAGAAATGTTAAACGGATCATAAAATAGAAAGAGAAGCTATGTTTAAAGAGGATACATTAAAGGGAAAGAACATCCTGATTACCGGCGGCGGAAGTGGTTTGGGACTCTCCATGGCTCATAAGTTTGCATCATTGGGTGCCGGGATAGCTATATGCGGGCGGACCGAGAAAACGCTCCGTGGTGCTGTAAATGAGCTCAAACATCATGGTACCGAGGTTCATTATTATGTAGCGGATGTCAGGGATTTTGAGGCAGTGGGTGTAATGTTTGATGGTATCTATACGGATTTCGGCTCATTGCATGGATTGGTTAACAATGCGGCCGGAAATTTTTTGAGCGCATCGGAGGATTTGTCGCCGGGTGGTTTTAAGGCGATCGTCGATATTGTATTACACGGTAGTTTCAATTGTACACACCATTTTGGAAACCGGCTCATCAAAAAGAAGGAGAAGGGAAATATTCTGAATATCGTGACCACCTATGCAGAAGATTTTGGATCGGCATTTGTGTTGCCATCAGCATGCAGTAAGGCAGGCGTGTTGGCCATGACCCGTTCTCTGGCATTCGAGTGGGCAACTTATGGAATCAGGGTGAATGCCATAGCTCCGGGACCATTTCCGACAGAAGGAGCCTGGACCCGGCTGTTTCCGACCAAAAAATTTGAAAAACAGTATCTCAATCGAATTCCGGCAGGCAGATATGGTGAGCATGAAGAGCTGGCAAACCTGGCAGCTTTTTTGATGAGTGATCTGGCAGAGTATATAACAGGAGAATCGGTGACAATTGATGGCGGTGAGAGGTTGTCGGCCGGACAGTTTAATTTTATCGATTCGCTGATGTCACGAGGGAAATTGAAAACGATCTTCAAAATGCTCAAACTGAAAGGGTAGGAGATCTACTGTTGAACCTTTATGAGAGAATTGATCTTTTCAAAAGCCCTGGCTGTCTGTAGGGCATCATAAGGAGAGAATAGTGTTGGCTGGCCCAGTTGAATGGATTTAATAAACTGTACAACCGACCACTCTGCTGTGTCAGAAGGGTCAAATTTTTTCTCTTTTACGCTCACCTTGTTTAGTTCATTGAGTGTGTGTAAACGTACTTTTTGATGAATCACATCACAATCAGCCACGATAATGTTATTTGAAAAAATGCGCTGATGGGTTTCACTTGCAGCAGCTCCCAGATACTGCAATGAGGCGACCGCAGAGTTTTCATAGCGAAGCGTCAGGTTCAGGCCCAAAAACTGATTATGAAGGCGTATCGGCTTCACTTCATAACGATGGATATTACCTCCCAGCCACTTGATGATCAGTGCAAGTTCATCCATCCAGTCAAACTCAAAATCCAACTCTTCCATGACCCTATAATTCAGGGGTGTGCTCTCTTTTTTGATCTGGATAAGATCAGGCTTTGATACCTGCTGCCGAATCCAGTTCATCGATTCAGCCATCGAAGGCCAGTGAGAAAATTGAACATTTACTCCGGACTCTTCAGAAGAGTGATAGATCTTTTCAAGAAGTTGAGAATCGGAAGGTATTCTGGATATGAGGTAGGTGTGGTTACCTAGTCTGACTGATTGAAGTAGACGCTCTAATGACTCAGGTGAATCATCGATAAGCAGAACCACGGTGAACTCTTTCTCATCGGGGATTTCACTGGTAATCACGACTTCTTCAACAATCGTAAGTTTCCGCAGGTGTTTTTCCCACGCGGCGGCGCGTTCACGAATTCCGACAATGGCAATTTTCATATTAATCAGACAAATTAATCAGACCGATGGTTCAGTCAGACTTATAACCGGATAGAGATGCTGAGTGAATTTAGCGCCTCTGACACAAAACCATCTAACTGCAAATATGAAAAGGAGTGATGAACTTTCCAAATATCAGACAGATCCAATTAATCAGGCATGATAAGGGCAAGGATGAAATAGACAAGAACCATTGTTCCTGCTGAGAATAGCATTAATAACAGGAAAATGACCCTGACAACTGTCGGATCCAATTTCAGATATTCACCGATTCCACCGCAAACACCGGCAACTTTCTTATTGATCCTGGACTTTCTGAGTTTCGCTGGCATAAGCCTTACCTGAATCTGATTTATAAAGTGCACTTTTAATACCAAAGTGTACGAAACTACTAAAAAGTTGTTTCAAAAAGTTTAATTTTGAATCATAAATAAAGGGATAGGACTCTCTTTGATTTGATTTAGACAGGAAAACCAAATAGTTATCAATTTGTAAAAATTAGTGAATAGTAAAAGAGCGGGACCCAAAAGTTGAATCCCGCTCTTTCCGTTCGCTGTGGCTCAGCGTTTATAGTTCAAGTTCTGCGGTCTCATAACCGATGTATGAGAAACGAAGAGTGATATTCTCTGTATCAATGTTGGAGATTTGAAAATTTCCATCGGCATCTGTTGTGCTGCCAATACTACTTCCATTAACGATAACATTGGTGCCTGCCAAAGGCTGACGAGTTTCCAGATCCAACACTCGGCCGGAAATTCTGTCACTGTATTGATTGAATTGGACAGTCATACGGCGATCTATGACAGTAGGATCTTCAACAGTAGCGGAAGCGTATGGTTGAATTTCGATTACAGATGGGTTTGAATTTGCTGATTCAGGCAATCTGAAGGTTACTGGCAGTGAAAATGCAACTCTGACGGGCCTTCCACGTTGCATCCCCGGTTGAAATTTGGCATTTCTAACCACTCTGAGTGCCTCTTCATCAGCACCACCACCGATACCTCTTAAAACACGTGGATTTTCAACATCTCCCTGTTCATTGACAATAAACTGAATGAATACGCGTCCCTCTATTCCTGCTCTTCGAGCCATTTCAGGGTATTGAATCTGTGATGCTATTGATTCCAATCCGCCAATCAGTTCAGGCATCTCTTCTACGACAACAAAATAGTCTTCATTTTCATATGGATCAGATA
>SKZL01000207.1 GCA_007127395.1 Balneolaceae bacterium | reverse complement strand
TACCGCCTATGTAAGGGGTTTTAGATATGCGCTGCCGAAGAACTATCTATACATTTGGGAAATGGACGCAGATTTTTCACATAATCCGGATGACCTTCCAAGGCTTGTGAATGAAGTAAGATCCGGTAATGCGGATATTGCAATTGGATCACGCTACTCAAGAGGTATCAGCATCGTTAACTGGCCTTTGAGCCGATTGATTCTTTCCTATTGTGCAAATGTATATGCACGTACTATTACCGGACTTCCCATTAAAGATACAACGGCAGGGTTTAAGTGCATTCGCAGAGAGGTTCTTGAGGGCCTTGATCTGGATCGGATTCGCTCAAACGGATACGCTTTTCAAATTGAGATACATTTTAGAGCCTGGAAGGCCGGGTTCAAGTTAAAGGAGGTATCGATCATATTCAGAGAAAGAGAAGAGGGTGTTTCAAAGATGTCCAGATCTATCGTTCGTGAAGCTGTTTGGCGTGTATGGAGCCTCAAAATTAAAAGTCTGACAGGGTCACTTTAACCTGACGGATTGATCCTCTCCCTATTTATAGTTGTCTTTTTGGGATATGGACTCAGTCTGACCGCTGACTTCTGAGGCGCATCGAATCAATTTTCCTATTGAGGAGCTTCATTGGTTGCCCTGTTTGTGGCAAAAAAAGATCAATAGAGAATAGAACCATATGAAACGGCACTTTCTCGTTCCGTTTCATCCCACCAGCGGTAGTTGATAAGTTCCCCTCGTTTACATTGAGCTGCTTTTAAGAAGATATAGAGCGGAGGAAATCCGCAAATACGTGTAGAATCAACATCTTCAGAGAGAAGATCCAGCATCTGATCCGGTGATCCATTTGTTGCGGTATCCATAAATTGTCTGTCCCTCTTTGTAACACTCTCTTTCATATCGGAAGCGGCAACAGAATCACCGAATTTTTTTCCTACATGTGAGATGTCCCCGCTGATGAGGGTAAACAGATCTTCTTCACTCTGAAAAATGGATCTCAACTCCGCAGCAAACCGATCTGTTTTTTCAGCCAGATCACCTGAATTGAGATAAAAAAGCTCATCCAATCCGCCCACAAGAATCGGTATAATTTCAAACTCATGATCCCAGATTGCAGATAAATAGATCAAATGTGTTTCAATACTGTGCTCAACTCTGTGAGCCCGGTCTGATAGCGTAAATCCATTGATACCGGAGTTTCGGTTTAATCGGTTCAGGATGCGCTGATCGGTTTTGAATACTCTTCCGGGAATCTGATACGATTTTAAAGATCCAATGAATGGCGTGCCCTCATAAAATGAACCGTAGTAGCCTGCATAATGAGAAGTGGCCAGAATTAACACTTTTTTCGGCTTTAACCCTCTGAGTTTTGAAAATGAATCTACATACTCTTTGCTGCCTACCCTCATATCTATATGAGGTGCATAGAGTGCCCGATAGTCTGAACCATTGACCTCTGCCTGTTTGGAGTGTGCAAATTGCTTCTCAAGAGATTCTTTTAGCCGGTCGGGATTCTCAGGATAACTGAACCCGGAGAGAGCGGGTTCGCGGATGGTCCTCGTTTCAAACCCACGTTCAATCTCTTCAACTCTTTGTTCAAATGATGGTGTATTTAGTACATTAGCTTGATCGAGCAGATTGATAAAACCTTCCAAATCCTCCTCTTTTATCTCATTTCCGGGCTGTTGCAACAGATCAGAAATACGATATCGACCATTGAAAAGCGTCAGTAGTGGTTTAACCGCGGAGTGCAGAGCAAAATCATCCGGTGTATAACCCAACGCATCGTGAAAATAGAGCAATTCACGGCCGTTATCTGATACAGGTATCAGTTGAAGGTCTCTGCGCAGTTCAGGAATAAATAGTGGTTTTCCGTTCGATTCTGACATTGAGTTTTACTTTTGCCCTCTCATTTTCCAGCATTCGCATCTTTTTCCATATTTAATACAGATTGGATGTTCCGGAGGTTCAGAAAAACGAGCTTTACAAGCATTCCGCCCATGATGGATCAGCAAGTGGGACAGATTTGTCCAGTATTCACGCGGGAAAAGTGCCATCAGGTCACGCTCTATTTTATCGGTATTATTTTTCTCCCCGGTAAGCCCAAAACGGTTCGACAATCGCTTAACGTGAGTATCAACCACAACACCTTCATTAATTCCATAGGCATTACCCAACACAACATTAGCCGTTTTTCTTGCTGCACCCCTGAGGGTCAATAATTCATCCATGGTTTGAGGGACTTCGGAATTAAACTCTTCGACCAGTGTTATCGAGGCCTCCTTCAACGATTTAGCTTTATTCCGATAGAAACCGGTGGTCCGGACCAGCTCTTCCAGATGATCCAGGGGGGCTTCCGACATCGCTTTGGGAGTGGGATAGGCCTCAAAAAGGGCAGGTGTTACTTTATTAACACGAACATCTGTACACTGCGCACTCAAAATTGTTGCAATGAGAAGCTCAAACGGATTGCGGTGATTTAATTCACAATGCGGATTGGGATAGTGTTCGTAGAGTTCGTTGTACAGCTCAACAGCACGTTCAATCTCTTTTTTTGATTTTCTGGGTTTTTTAGCCACGGAATTGAGAACATTGTATTTCATTTTTCCGGAAGATATTATCCGGTTTAATCTTAAACAACTTACGCTCTATCTGCTAAACAGAAAAGTTTATTTCCATCTGTTTTGATCCCGAAAATCATCCAATTTTAAACTATCTTACTGATCTTCTTAAAAATGATTTATGAGTAAAAAGTTTGCATACGCTACCATACTGCTCCTGACCCTTATCTACATTTTGAGTTTTGTGGATCGACAGATTGTAGCCGTACTCGGTGTGCAGATCCGGGATTCGTTGATGCTTTCAAACTTTCAGATCGGGCTGCTTTATGGGCCTGCATTTTCGTTGATATATGCTATCTCCGGAATTCCGATGGGACGCATTGCGGACAAAACATCACGTAAGCTGATGATTGTTACAGGTCTTTTCATCTGGAGCACAATGACCGTGATCAGTGGATTTGCCGCATCATTTACTTTTTTAGTAACAGCAAGACTATTTGTCGGTTTGAGCCAGGCGATGTTGAGTCCGGCCGTCTACTCCTTTTTGGCGGATAAGTTCTCACCGGAGCGGCGTGCTACCATTTTCTCGCTCTATGCAGCCGGTATCTTTGTGGGTATAGGGCTCTCTTTTCTTGCCGGTGGAACCATATCACTCAATTATGACTGGAGAACAGCAATGATTGCAGCCGGCATACCCGGAATTGTACTGGCTCCTGTGGCATGGTACTTTCTTAAGGAACCCGACCGAAAAGAGGTTCACTATCCGGATCAGATGGATATGATTTCAGAGATTAGATTGATGTTATCAAAAAAAGCCATTAGATGGCATCTGGCCGGTTTTGCAGCATTGGCATGCACCGGTTATACCATTTTGGCCTTTGCAGGCAATCTGTTTTCTGATGTCTATGGCAGGCCCGACTTGATCGCATCATTCGGTTGGTTTATGTTTGGAGTAGGCGGTACTGTTATCATATCCGGTAAACTGGCTGACCATTGGGCAAAAAAAGACCCATCCCGACGCTTTTGGTCAGGATATATTGCAGCTGTCGGCGGTTTGCCATTCTATTTGGCCGGTCTGTTCAGTTCGGATGCAACAACCGGATTCATTTGTATGGGAATTGGTGTTCTGATCGCATCCTCCTATAATGGCGTAGCCGCAGCATTACTGCAATTTTTTGTTCACTCCCAACAGCGTGCCCTTGCGGGCGGTTTATACCTCTTTGTAATCAGTATAGCGGGTTTTGGGTTAGGCCCGCCGGTAACCGGCTGGCTTGCAGATGTTATCTTCTCCGGAGATACTGCTATATCAAAAGCGATTGCGACTGTTACTCTCATTTGCAGCTCAATTGCTGTATATTCCTTCAGCAGAGCTATCAAATATTATGATCAGGATGCAGAGTCATTGAGAACAACATAGAATCAGATAAAATTTAGATTAGAAAAATTGTCACAGAATAGAAAAGATCCCATTATTCAGCTATTTGATCTTACCCGATGGAGAGAGATTCCTTTCCTGATCATGAAAGGTTTTCTGATGGGATCGGCAGATATCGTTCCCGGTGTAAGCGGCGGGACCATGGCATTGATTACCGGCATCTATGACCGCTTGATATTTGCGATCAAAAGTTTTGACCATCATGCATTGCGTTATGCGCTGACACTCAAAATCAGAAAATTTTTTGAGAAAATTCATTGGCGTTTTTTTCTTTTTCTGGGCACCGGAATGGTTTTGGCAATTCTCTTTTTTACACGGATTGTACCGCTTCAGGTCTATATGTTTACACATGCCGAGTTGATTTACGGACTCTTTTTTGGGTTAATTTTGGGTTCAATTTTTGTATTGATAGCAGAGATTGATAGTGAAAACAGAAGCTGGAAGCATCTTCTGCCACTGCTAGC
>SKZL01000229.1 GCA_007127395.1 Balneolaceae bacterium | reverse complement strand
TATGGCGCCTATCCGGCTCAACAGGACTTAGAGCTTCATGCACCTGATCAGGATTTTAATATCATTGGAAGGGTAGAGGATGCGAAACAAGCCATCTCTGCAACAAAGGTATTGCTGGCGCCTCTCAAGTTTGGTGCAGGACTAAAAGGTAAGCTGTTTGATGCGATGCAGGCCGGCACACCTTCTGTTACAACATCGATTGGAGCGGAAGGTATTGCTTCTGAAGAGGAGTGGGGTGGATTTGTTACCGACAATCCGGTAGAATTCGCTGAAAGGGCCGTGCAGTTGGTGCGGTGTCAATCTGATTGGGCCACGGCACAGAAGAAAGGATTTCAGATTCTGAATGACCGTTTCGAGTGTAATAAATTTACCGAAAAACTGATGACCCGGTTGATGGAACTGCAGTTAGATCTTGAGGCGCACCGGAAGAAGCTTTTTACCGGCTCTATGCTGATGCATCACACATTGGCAAGCCACAGGTATATGAGTAAATGGATCGAGGAGAAACAGAAGAAGGGATAAATTGATCTTCAACTTTCTCTTCAAAACATGACATAAATTCTTAACTTCCCGCAGCCGAAAACATCAGATTTGATTTATGAGTAAAACCATCAGTGACGTATCGTTAAGGACAAAGGGCATATTACCGGTTCAGAAGTTGAAAATATTGACAGAACTGGGGATCATAACCGGTAAGGAGGGGTACCCTGTGGAAGGGAATCAGTTTCAGCCTAACTCTATCGACCTCAGGCTGGGAGAGGTGGCTCACAGGGTCAGAAGCAGTTTTCTTCCGGAAAATGAAACGGTTCAGCAGAAAATTGAGAAACTTCATCAATACTCTTTTTCTATTAAGGATGGTGCTGTTTTGGAACCGAATTGTGTCTATATCATTCCATTACTCGAAGAGCTGAAACTACCTGCATCTCATCATCCTTTGCAAAAAAAGCTTTTTAACGGCTCAAAAGAGACCGAAGTACGTCTATTTTCGGAAGAGAATCTGACGGCTCGAGCCAATCCAAAGAGTACAACCGGCCGCCTCGATATTTTTACCCGTGTGATCACAGACTACTCACACCGCTTTGAAGAGATTGAACAGGGATATCACGGCAAACTTTATCTGGAAGTAGTGCCTAAATCATTTCCAATCAAAGTCCGAACCGGCCAGCGTTTGAACCAACTCAGGTTGAGACATGGAAATATGGTGCTTAGCGATCAGGATATTCTGAGAACCCATGGAAGTGACCCGCTGCTATTTAATGAAAATGGTGAGCCACTGCCGATGGATGAGCTGAATGTCAATAACGGACTCTTTATGAGTGTCCACCTGCACGGAGGAAAGGAACACATTATTGGCTATAAAGCTAAAAAACATCGGGATCTGATCGACCTTGATAAGATTAACTACTATGAAATTTCTGACTTCTGGGAACCTATCTTTGCAGCTAGCAATGATCATCTGATCTTGGAACCGGAGGCGTTCTATATTTTTGCCTCAAAGGAAAGGTGCCGAATTCCAAGCCACCTGGCAGCTGAGATGATTGCCTATGATACAGGTTCAGGTGAGCTGAGAACACATTATGCAGGCTTTTTTGACAGCGGTTTTGGGGGAACAGTCGAAGATAAAGGAGCTAGGGCCGTTCTGGAAGTGCGCTCTCATGATGTTCCATTTCTGATAGAAAACGGGCAAACCTTTTGCAGTATGAAATTTGAACCCAATACCGAAATTCCGGATTTCACCTATGGATCGGAGATCAAGAGTAATTATCAGGGACAAGGCCTTAAACTGGGTAAACATTTCAAACAGGATTTCTGATGCCGGTTGACCGCTGTATCTGTCACAATATTACGTTTGTGAAACTGAAGCGTCTTGCAAATGAAAAAGGGTTAAAGTCTATTGATGAGATCCGTGAAAATGGATTGGCGAGCAGCAAGTGTAAGTTATGCGAACCTTATATAAAAACACTTCTCAAAACAGGAGAGACCTCCTTTAAACCGGGACTCTTCAGCAAAAAAAGATCTGAGTAAAAATGAACCTTTTTTATGTCTCTCCGGCCGACATCCGGCATCCACATATTCGAATCAAAGGTCAGGAAGCGAAGCATATCTCTAAAGTGATGAGATATGGTGTATCTGATCTCATTATGGTCACAGACGGATTGGGGTCAAGGTTTAAGTGCGAAATCAGTACTATCAACGGTTCAGAAGTGGATCTGAAGATAATCGAAAGCAGCTCTGAGAAACGAGACCTGCCACATTTGACGGTTTGTGTGGGAAATATCAAAAAGAGGGATCGTCTGGAGTTTTCTGTTGAAAAAATGACTGAGTTGGGTGTTGATCGGGTCATCATCTTTACAGGAGAGTACAGTCAGAAAGATAAGGTGCGTACCGACCGGCTTGAGTCAGCCGTGTTAGCAGCTATGAAACAGTCACTACGGCTATATTTACCTGTAATCCAAGTTGAGAATTCGTTGAAAGATGCATTGAGTTTATGTAGTGATGATGAGAAGCTACTCATGGCAGATGAGACATCAACTCCGGAGAACAGTAATAGGGAACAGATATCGAAGAGCCGTTCACTCTTTGTTGTAATAGGGCCTGAAGGAGGTTTTTCAGAGAAAGAGAGAAATCTGTTACAGGAACGTGGAGCTGAATCTTATTCATTGGGAAAAAAAAGGCTCAGAACAGAAACGGCCGCTATAGTAGCGGCCGATAGGCTTAAAAATCTTTCCTGAATTGATCAGATCAATTTAAATGTGATCAATCTTTGATAAAGCTGGGCAGAACCGAAACCTTACCCTGAACAAAAAGCTCAAGCTCTTCTGCTGCCCCCCAAAGTCCCGTAGCCGCTTTGAGAGATTCGTTCATATAGTCGTTGTTAATCGGATAGAAATAGGGGTTTCCCCAAACCATTCGAGCCAGTTCAGCCTTCATGCGGCCATAATTTAACTCTACGAGGTGATTGTAAGTATCTTTGGACATATAGAGGTTTTCTCCTTTAACTGTAGCCTCTTCATACTCATCATCTATGACCAATCCCTGTTTGGTTAGCAGTTCCAGAAGATGATCTTTTTCCACATCACTCCAATAGAATTCCGTTCTGTATCCTTCAAAGTCATTTTCCCATTTTTTTC
Organism: Balneolaceae bacterium; assembly: GCA_007127395.1. Taxonomy (GTDB): domain Bacteria; phylum Bacteroidota; class Rhodothermia; order Balneolales; family Balneolaceae; genus Rhodohalobacter. The sequence goes on along the minus strand of SKZL01000229.1, from coordinate 1,331 downwards.
TGAACTCTTCACCATTTTTGTCGAGATACTCACGTACAAATTCAAAATCAATGCGATTGATCACCATAAAATTAAAGAGATAATAGGTGTCGAGCATATCATCCTGCACGATGATATCAGGTACAATTCCGCCACCGCCGAATACATTTCTTCCGGCCGCTGTGGTGTAGTGCAGTGAGTCCGGAACCTGATCCTTGAACTGCTCTGCATCCATGGTAGCATCCGATGTTCTGTGACGTATTTCAAACACATAATCTTCGGTACCACCATCAAATGGTTTTTGAATCAGGCGCCCGGATGGTGTATAATATCTGGAGATGGTTACACGAATATTGCTTTCATCTATCAGCTCGTACTGCTGTTGCACCAACCCTTTGCCAAATGATCGACGACCCACTATCAGCCCCCTGTCATGATCTTGGATGGCTCCGCTTACAATCTCACTGGCAGAAGCTGAACCCTCATTTACAAGCACTATCACAGGAAAATCCTTGAATACACCATCCCTTCTGGAGAATACCTCAGAATTAAATCTTGAATGGCGGCTCTTTGTTGATACCAGTTTGGTACCACGAGGAAAGAACTCTTCAGATATTGCAATGGCCTGGCTCAGGTAACCACCGGGATTGTTTCTTAAGTCCAAAACAAATCTTTCCATACCACGATCGATTAGTTCGGTTGCTGATGCAAGAAATTCATCATGGGTTGTTGCTGCAAACCGGTTTATCTTGATATATCCGGTTTTATCATCCAGCATATAGTGAGTGTCAACTGTCGTAAGTGGTATATCATCTCGTTCTATCGTGAAATTCAATACATTCGTGTTGCGAGGCCGGACAACCTCGATATCAACAGTGGTTCCTTTCTCACCACGCAATCTGCGCATAACATCTTCATTTGAATATCCGATTGCACTGGTATCGTTGATGGATATGATTCTGTCGCCGGACATGATCCCCAGAAGATCGCTCGGACCGCCTGATATCGGTGTTATTACAGTGATGGTATCATTTATCATATCAAACTGAATTCCAATACCCTGAAACCGGCCGGCAAATTGCTCCTGAATCCGCTCGCTATCTTCCGGTTCAATATATACAGAGTGAGGATCAAGTGATGCCAGCATCTCCTTAATGGAATTTTCGATAACCATACTCATGTCTGTTTCCGGGAAGTTATTTGCTACATAGAGATAGGCTTCTTCATACTTATTGTAGGAATCTCTTAGATTTTGTATCGAAAAATCTCTGTTCAGATCGATAGGAGTGCCCTCCAGTACAATCGTGGTATCATTTAAAGTTCTTACAATTCCAATAATACTTTTTTCAAAC
>SKZL01000381.1 GCA_007127395.1 Balneolaceae bacterium | reverse complement strand
CTCCGGGGGTATCCGTTTCAGGTGCTGTAGAGTTGTCGGAACATGATAGGCCCACAAGTAGAATGGCTATCGAAAAAAATGTTATCAGTAGTCTTTGGTGAATAATCATCATCTATTGTTTTTATTGGAATTTGTAACGTGTGATGAATCAGGTGGGTAGTTTCTATCACCTGATTCTGTAATAATGTACGATAACCTGATTGGATTTGGCTCATATTTACCCGAATTAATGAGATAGTTGGGTTTTCTTACATGAGCTGAGTTGATTGTATTCTGGCTTGAAACAGTCAAAAGAACGCTACAAGAAACTGATAGTTTCTCCCATCACTTATTTTTTATTAAGTGATAATATTTTATCTTTTAAATGTGAATTTTCTATATTAAAGCTAATATATTATCTAATAATGGTTACTTTTTTATCACCCAAAGAGTTGGCTGAAGGCGTTTCTAAACGTGCAAGGGCACGTAGAGTGCAGTTTAATTTTACGCAGCGGGAGTTGGCGGAAAGGGCAGGGGTAAGCTTTGGGAGTGTGAAAAGATTCGAGCAGACAGGTGAAATATCTCTGAAACATCTGCTACGGATTGCGGTGGTATTGAATGCAACTGACGATTTCGAATCTCTATTCCGTACATCCCGATATCAGTCAGTCCGTGAGGTGGTTGAGTCTAAAAAAATAAAGCAAAAAAAGCGGGCGAGTGGAAATGATTCCTGATGTTGACTATTTAACGGTGAAATTGGATGATAATGATGTGGGGCAATTGGCGATCAGTAATCAACACAGATGTGTTTTTGAATATACCTCGGAGTGGATTCGGAATGGATTTTCCATTTCCCCTTTTCACTTGCCGCTTCATTCCGGAGCTTTTGAAGCTAAAGATGACCCTTTTGACGGCCTCTTCGGGGTTTTTAATGACAGCTTGCCGGATGGATGGGGTAATCTTCTGATAGACCGGTGGCTCAGAGAGAATGGATTGGACCCTGCAGGCCTGAACTGGATAGGACGTCTCTCTATTGTGGGAAAAAGTGGTATGGGTGCACTTTGTTATGAGCCACATATAAGTATTGAGCAACAGTCTGAAAACAGGTCACTGGATTTTTATGCTGCGGAAGTGGAAAAAATTCTTCATGAAGAACCGGTTGAGTGTCTGGATGATTTGGTAGAAAAAGCAGGTTCTCCGGGTGGTGCCCGGCCCAAAGTGCTGTTGGAAATTGATGGTAAAGAATGGCTGATTAAATTCAGGGCCGGTAATGACCCCAAAGACATGGGCGAGATCGAATATCTCTATTCCGTGGCCGCCAAAAAAGCAGGAATTGAAATGCCTGAAACCAGGCTTTTTGAAAATAAATACTTCGGAACTGTTCGCTTCGATCGTGCCGGTGGGCAAAAGGTGCATATGATTACGGCATCCGGATTACTACATGCTTCACATCGTTATCCTTCTCTTGATTATGTGGATCTGATGAAAGCAACACATTACCTAACCCGATCAGTGATTGAATTGAAAAGCATGTACCGATTAATGGTGTTTAATGTACTGACATTCAATCGTGATGACCATGCAAAAAACTTTTCGTTTTTATATAGTAATGATGAATGGAGACTTGCACCTGCATATGACCTTGTATACAGCACCGGTTTTAATGGAAATCATTCTACAACCATTAACGGGCGGGGTAATCCGGATAAAAATGACCTGATAGAAGCAGGCTTGAAAGCGGGATTGGATGAGAAGGATTGTAAACATATCTATAGTGAAACAAAAAAGGCTGTCAGCGAATTAACAGCATTTCTTGCAAAACGGTTTGGGATAGCGTATTAAGGATTGATCTCTGAATATTGAATATCGAATGATGATCTTTGAAGTGTTTCATCTATAGGGTTTCAGGATTTTACTTCACAGATCAATATTCGACATTCATCGTCCCCGAAGGATCGGGACTGTTGCTTTGTTCCAGTCTGACTTCAAAGAATTCTTCTGCCCTCTGCTGCGTGCTGTTCGCAGTCCTGACACCGACAATCTTGTCGGGACTGTCGCTCTGCTCCAGCTTTTTACTTTTAACTTTTCCCATTTCTCCTTACCTTACAAAGCTCTGTTATCGGCATACTGCACGGTGACTGTTTCCAATCATGGAAAACAACCAAAGAACCAAGATATAAGCGAATGAAGAAAGATTTTTTTGAATTGACTTACATTCTGAATCCTGTCCTCGAAGAGGATAAGTTTTCAGAATTGGTAAGCACCGTAAACGGCCTGATCGAAAGCAACGACGGTGAAATCGTCGAAGTGGATGAGTGGGGAACCAGAAAACTGGCCTATGATATCGACAAAAAGGGATCAGGATACTATGTGAACATGTACTTCAAGGCTCCCGGCAGCGCAATTGAAGTGATCGAGCGTAACATGAGACTTAACGATGATATTCTCAGATACCTCACACTTAAGTACGACCCTAAAATGCTGCGACATTATGATCTCTATAAGAAAGGAGAACTGCCTCAATTGATTGAGCAGGATGATGACGACAATAACGATGACGATAATTAAAAGGAGAGGAGCCAAAAAATGATTAACAATCCATCACACCCCAAGAAAGGGCATCTAAAAAGCAGATCCTGCAAATTTTCCAGAGCAGGATTTGAATACATCGACTATAAAAACACCGAGATCCTGGAGAAATTCATTAATGACCAGGGTAAAATTTTACCCCGCAGAGTCACAGGAACAAGTGCCAAGCATCAGCGTATGCTGGCAACCGCCGTCAAAAGAGCCCGGTTTTTAGCTCTGATGCCATTTGTAACTGAAAACATGAGGTAGAGGTAGAATAATGAAAGTATTACTTAGAGAAGATGTAGAAAATTTGGGCACTGCCGGCGACCTGGTCGACGTTAAACCGGGCTACGGCAGAAACTACCTGATCCCTCAGGCGAAAGCAGTTCTGGCAACAGAAGGTGCGATCAAGAATTATGAGAACATAAAGCGTGAAGCCGAACTTCGCGCAACGCTCACAGCCGATGCAGCCGCCGAACTGGCTCAACAGCTGGAAGCAACCTCACTCACGATCTCGGCAACGGTCGGCGAAGACGACAAAATCTTCGGTACCGTTACCAACATCCAGATCGCGGAAGCACTCGAGGAGAGAGGCATTGTCATCGACCGGCGTAAGATTTCAGTCGATCAGGACATCAAAACTCTTGGCGAGTATACAGCAACGATCGACCTGCTGGGCGACCTGAACCCGAAAGTGAAAGTTTGGGTTGTAAAAGAGGAGTGATCACTCATATACTATAGTATTGTAGTGTGATTACATTTTTTTAAAAAACCGTCAGCTTGATATAATAAAAACCATCAGCTAGGTATAATAAAAGCTGTCAGCTTGATATAGTAAAAACCGTCGGACCGCCTGTCTCTATTCATTGGGATAGGCGATGTCCACAAGAAGGTGCACAAAGTTAATTCCAGGATCGAATCGAATTAAACTTTACACCATTGCGGCAATTACACCTTGCGGTAACTACACTAATGATGTGATCAAAGTCTTACACTACTTGCCATTAATAATCTCCGGATTCTGCGTGTCAGGTTGTGTTCAATCTTATTTTCAAAAAGGATGATGAAAAAAGCAGCATTTTTAATGGGGATTGCGCTCTGGGCGCTCTCCCCATTTTTTGTTTATGGCCAGTTACTGGATCCGGTCGATTACCGGATCATCAATTCTCCTCAAACAGCCGAAGCAGGAGAGGTCTTCCACGTAACGGTTCAAGCCGATATCGAATATCCATGGCATCTATACTCGGTTCTGAATGATCCGGATGCAGGGCCATACCCAACCTCATTCTCGTCCGGCTCAGCCGATATGGCCGTCGCAGGGGATGTAGAGGAGACTGAAGCGATCATCGCTTTCGATCCCAATTTCAATACGGAGCTGGGATGGCATTCGGGTCAGCCCGAATTTACGATCCCGGTTGCGTTCAGAAGTGAACTGGAAGGGACGCAAACCATTGTTTTGAATGTACTCTACCAGGTATGCGACGACCGCTCCTGCCTGCCGCCAAAAACGAAGACAATTGAGGCTGATATCCTGCTGGAAGGGATCGCCGATAACCCGTTTACCGATTTTCCGGAAGCTGTTGAAGATCAGGGTGAAATTGCCCAAGCGGACGACTCTTTTGAGCTCACGAGCGACTCGGGTGTCGCCTCCGACTCTGTATGGGGCTTTTTATGGCTGGCCATCACAGCCGGACTCGCAGCACTTTTGACCCCTTGCGTATTTCCGCTGATACCGTTGGTGGTATCCTATTTTTCAAATCAGGGAGCGGGCGGATCGGGTAAAGGCACGAGCTGGGGTCAGGCATTGATATTCGGCCTCTCCATCGTGATCATTTTTACTGCCATCGGCGCCCTTCTTGCGCTCATTCTGGGTGTTTCGGGGGTGAGCCAATTTGCATCCAACCCGTGGGTGAACCTGATGATCGGGCTGCTCTTTATCCTTTTCGG
>SKZL01000370.1 GCA_007127395.1 Balneolaceae bacterium | reverse complement strand
GTGATGCACTCTTTTTAGATAACCTAATCCAGAGGTAATAGGCCACAAAAAGTGGTATCAAGCTTAATAGCCAGAAATATTCAGGGTTAGACCACTCCATAGTTACAATTATTCAGCGCTGTTTTTTGAAGAGTTCATATTCAGGCCGTGCTTTTCTTCATATTTGTATTTCATGTAACGAATCTTTTCGCTGTTAACAACGGTTGCCGTTTCAATAAAATGATATGCTTTGTTTAAAACCGACTCTGCCATCTCCTGTCCGGGGTTAAAGTTGGCAAATTTAACCATATCAGCTTCATTAAGCAGAGATCTGGTGATTTTAATGATCTCAGAAGGGGCCAGTTCCTTGTGCAGCTGTTCGATTATTTCACGTGTGGTCATTTCAAGTGCCGGAAATTCATAAACCCGTTTCAGGTAGACTCGGATAGAGTCGCCAAGCTGAATGTAAAACCGCTCATAATCCTGCATCGATTTAAGGGCTGTAGTCTCATCCAGTCCGGCAATGCTATCCTTCAAAATCTGAAGCGGATTGGCAAACGGTTCAGGAGGTGTCATCACTTCAGCAGTTGATTTATCCTCAATGTCTCGTTTTTTGATCCATTTGTAGAGATAGTAGGAGAGTATGGCGAGGAGGATCAACAGAAGTAGAATTGGAAACCAATTCCTTGCAAAATCAAAAATGGGTTTGAATGGCCTGAACTCCTCTTCATCCTCAGCTAAAACAGATTTGAAAGATAGTGGAACCGGTGCTGTATAGAGTGTGGTATCACCCAGTGAACTACTTAATTTAATCTCCTTTCGTCCGATTACAATGTCCTCAGTTCCAAAAAACTGCAGAACATATGCGAGACTATCTCTGCTTGGAGTTATTTGAAATCGCTGCCTTGAGACCAGGTTGAACTCATCCTCGAAATGAGCTTCATCCGGAAAAGTTACGGCATTGTAATCGCCTTCCAAAACGATGGAAAAGAGGATTCTGTCGCCAACCATAACTGAATCACTGTCTACATACGTATGCACCTGCTGTGCAAACAATTGGGTAGTAAACAGGAGTAAGTAAATTGTAAAAATTAAAAAATACCTTGTCTTCACTTGATAAATGTTAGATCTTAAAAGCCATTCGGACAAGCGTTAAAGATAAGAAATGAATAGTGGAAATATCAGACCCTTTTACGCTAAAAAAATTGAATTCATTTGATAGTTGGGAATAATTACCGAAATACATTATTTTCACGTAAATAAGAGAGAGTAACATCTACAGATAACGAAACAAAATTACGGAACTTTTATGCTCAAAAAGATTGCAACCGTAGCTCTCTTGCTCATTATTGCCGGTTTTTTCCTCATCAGGTCGGGGAAAGGAACCATCTCTTATACTACAGAGGAGAAAATCACTATTCAAAATTTGAATGAAATTCCTGCCATACCCGCTACGGATGTTTATGGTTTTATTGCAGGAGACTTCAGGGTAGTTGAAGAGAGGATTCAAAGAAATGAGTCTCTATACATTATTCTGAGACGCCATGATGTTTCTCCCGAGATGATACACCAAATACAGCAAAGTGCCAGGGGAGTGGTGAATTTGAACCGGATGATACCGGGTCAGAGATACAGGGTATATCATGGAGAGGAGGGTGCTGTATCATTTGTATGGAGGCGAGGTTCGACGGATTATACAGTTATAGATTGGAGTGATGATATACAGATTCGAAATGGATCGATACCTGTTGAAACAAAAATAAGTGCTGTATCCGGTGTGATCAGAAGTTCGCTGGCAAATTCAATTTCGAATGAGGGCGTTTCACAGCGGCTGGTAGTTGAGCTTGCCAATATTTATGCATGGACGATCGACTTCTATGGATTGAGAAGCGGGGATCAGTACAGGGCAGTTTATGAGGATCGTTTTGTAGAGGGTGAGTATGTTGGAATTGGCAGAATTAAAGCTGCTGAGTTTGAGCATAGGGGAAATATCCGACGGGCATATTATTTCGATAACGGCGTTCAAAGTGGTTATTTTGATGAAGAGGGCAACAGTATGAGAAGGGCCATGATGCGAGTTCCTTTTGAATACAATCCGCGTATCAGTTCCGGGTTTTCACATAGCAGATTGCATCCGATTTTGAATCAACGGCGTCCTCACTACGGCACCGACTATGCCGCACCGACAGGAACTCAAATTCTCGCCTCGGGTGATGGAGTGGTCACAGAAGCGCAGTATAGAGGCGGTAATGGAAATATTGTACAAATCAGGCATAACAGTGTATATCGAACTGCTTATTTACACATGAGCCGTTTTGCTTCCGGTATCAGGGCGGGAGTAGAGGTTAAGCAGGGTCAGGTGATCGGTTATGTGGGACAGACCGGGCTGGCTACGGGTCCTCATCTTTGTTACAGGCTCTATAAGAACAATTCTCCCATAAATTCGGTTAGATACGACTTTCCACCTTCAGAGGGTGTGAACGGTGATCATTTAGAGCAGTATCTTGCTGAAGTTGAAAGGCTGGATCAGATGCTTAATGATCAGCTTCGCGGACCGGAACTGGCGCTCTACTGATAGAAAAGTTGGCTCTTTAGCATGACTTTCGGTAAGCAGAACAGAGTTCAGAATCGACTGATCCTTCTTTTGAAAAAGTTGATGAGTGGCCTGATGTAGGATTGATTTGTGTAAACATCGATCGAATCCATTCTGTTTCTAACCAGATACTCTTTCATCTGAAGTTTACGTTCTTCAATCTTATTCCGATAGGCCAATCTGACGCTCTTGCTGGATGTATCCACGATGATCTGCTCACCGCTCTCAGGATCTCTCAATGGCACTACACCGACATCGGGCAACTGTTCTTCAAGTGTATCATTGATCATCAAATTTACCAGGTCGTGCTTTCTGGCAGTGATCCTGTGTTGTTTTTCAAAATTACGATCTTGAAAATCGGATGCAAGAATAATGATCGCTTTTCGATTCAGCAGTCTGTTGACATAGGAGAGTGCTTCTGAAATCGATGTATTAGTTCCGGATGGAGATGTTGTGTAAAGTTCTCTGATTAAACGTAGAACGTGCGTCCGTCCCTTTTTGGGTGGAACTACCTTTTCAATTTTATCACTAAAAAGGAGCAAGCCCACTTTGTCGCCATTTTTGATGGCACTAAAGGCCAGAACGGCACATATTTCAATAGCTAACTCCATTTTCGTTTGAGAACGGCTTCCAAAAAAGCCACTTGGTGAGATATCAACACATAACATCAGTGTCTGTTCCCGTTCCTCTTCAAATACCTTGATGTATGGTTCACCGTTACGCGCGGTAACATTCCAGTCGATCTGCCTGATATCATCACCAAAATGATATTCACGCACTTCAGAAAACTCCATGCCGCGTCCCTTGAACGCGGATTGATATTCACCACCGAATACATTGTTCACCAATCCTTTTGTACGGATTTCAAGTTTTCGGATCTTTTTTAGGATGTCTTTTGATATCATTTGTCGCAGAAAAATCGATTTACACCTTCATAGCAGCAGTTATCCACACCATCAGATTAAAGTGCTGAGGAAATATAACGTTTGAGTCGTCAATTTATAAATCATTATTGAGCATTATTTTTTGATTCTTTTAGATTGATTAGTGAATCAATTTGTCTCTGTTGACGGACGGTTTTCATTCCTGATCCTAAAGATGACAGCAAAAAATATTAGAAAGTTTACTAACTTTGAGTTTATCCAAAATATGAATGTTGATTAAATGAGATAATTATGATTATTGGAGTTCCTAAAGAGATTAAGACACACGAGAACAGGGTATCACTACAACCGGGGGGGGTGCTTCAGTTTAAACGAAATGGTCATGAGGTTCTTGTTGAGGCAGGAGCCGGACTTGGAAGTGGTTTTACAGACGAGATGTACCAGAAGAATGGTGCAGTTCTTATAGAAAGTGCAGATGAGGTATGGCAGAAGTCTGATATGATCATGAAAGTGAAGGAGCCTATCTCAGTGGAGTATCCTAGAATGAAAGAGGGACAGATTATCTTTACTTACTTCCATTTTGCCGCCAGCAGAGAATTGACTGAAGCAGTGCAGGCCTCCGGATGTATTGCGATTGCTTATGAAACTGTTGAAAAAATTGACGGATCACTTCCGCTTCTTATTCCAATGAGTGAAGTGGCCGGGCGTATGGCGTCACAGGAAGGTGCAAAATACCTGGAAAAGGCAACCGGGGGCCGAGGTGTACTGATGGGAGGTATTCCGGGTGTACCGCCTGCCAATGTTATTGTACTTGGAGGGGGCATCGTGGGTGTTAACGCAGCAAAAATTGCAGCCGGTATGGGTGCCAATACGACAATCATGGACATAAATATTCCAAAATTAAGATATCTGGATGATGTGATGCCAAAAAATGTCAGGACACTCTTCTCAACAGAGGGAAATATACGTAATCTGCTTCCGCAGACCGACCTGGTGATTGGAGCTGTATTGATACCGGGTGCCAAGGCTCCAAGTTTGATTCG
>SKZL01000139.1 GCA_007127395.1 Balneolaceae bacterium | reverse complement strand
TACCCTGAAACGTAATCACATCGCGCAAATCCACAACGTCTCCATGAAAAAGTCCGGCTTCTTCGTCAAAATCAACTTTCCCGTGATATCCTTTATATTTTAAGATAGTTACTTCAATTTGGATGGTGTCACTTTACGACACTATTCATTTTAACGCAATATTGGGTGAAATGTATTTTTATGTCCGTATGAAACACTTAATTAATTATCAGGTTCAGCGATTGAGATTTTCTTCGGATACATCTCCTGAATTTCGGCTCTTCGTTCACTACCCTGTTCCAGGGAGCTGAAAGGGAGGCCATACCGGTTTATTGAGGCTGTGTTCCTTAGGTCTTCGTAAGCTCCCATCAACTCATCAAGCATGTCATTATAGTCGTCATAGGGAGTTCTTCTATCGGTTTTGATAGATACGATTGCATCATCCGGGCTGACCGGTAAGTTCGGATCCAAGTTACTATTTTCAATAAAGTCTATGATATACTGTCTTAGATTTGAGGGCTCAACAGGTTGTTCGTTGGCAAGCAGCATCCCCTGCGCATTGACTAATATCTGAAGAATATTTCGAGGATGAACGGGTGGTGCGGGTGGTGCGGGTGGTGAAGGGGGAGGAAGAGTCAAAGTCTTACTGACTTCTGTATTGCTTATTCTTCTCATTGGAGTTGGCACTACAGGTGGCGGTGGAGGTGTATACGAACTGTCACTATATAATTCTATTTGTGATTGGTAAAAAGCTTCATGTATAGCCATAAATTTTTGAAACTCTCTTTCCATCTCTTCTAAATTCTGTTCAGAAGGAGTGATAGACATATAATTACGGGCCGCCATGTTCAGATCGTCAATATTTGTATCCGATTCGAACACTCCTGCGTTCAATTCATCTTCATTACGTATAGTAGAATAGTTGATTCTGAAAGCACCTGTTTTACGGAGCAATTGTTGCACTTCCAGTATTCGACCAAATTCAGCTTCAGGATCTACCCTAAAATTGATAATGATATTGGAATCTGTCATTTTATCATCCAAAACTCTGCCCAGTTCTTCGAGTGAGTAGGCATTATTATCTAACCTGATTTGTGATTGTTCAGTTATATATATGAAGAGAACATCATCCGGTTTATTTTCATCTGTTGATCTATATTTTTCAACCAGCCGGTTTACAATCATGACCGGCCCTGCCATCATTTCGGGGTGATCTTCTAGGAAAAAATGTAGCTCAAATCTCTCACTTAGATCTATCAGCTTCGGCTCCAAATGATCAACCTGAATCTCCTCACCGTTGAAAATGATGCGTTCAGAATCGGTGAATTCGATATGAATGTCCATTTGATTGTTAGCTGAATCAGACGGAATAGATTCACAACCAAAAAGAAATCCCAAAAAGAAAAAGAGAGGAATGATAGCAAACGTTTTTATGGCCGTTCGGAGCGGGGAAATAGGTTTGGTCATCATTTGAAGCCTTTTTTTGGTTAACGAGAAGGTAAAACTGTGGCTCAGCCCATACGCAGGTTGTTTGAGTATTGTGTTCAAAAGCAGTGACTGATACTCCTTTATTTTGATCCCTGCATTGATCACGGCTTGATCAGCCAAATACTCATGGTTTAATTGCATGGCTCTTTTGTATAGATAGAGCAGCGGATTGAACCAGAAGATCGCTTTCAATACCTCAATCAGAAGGAGATCGAATGTATGTTTCTGAGCGGCGTGAGCCTGTTCATGAATCAATATATCCCGCCCTATTCGCCCGGATTTATACTCATCCCGGTTCACAAAAATCGTACTCATAAAGGTGTGAGGCACTACTTTCTCCCTGAGCAGCACCAATTCGCAATTTTTATAGAGCTTTCGCGGGTTTCTGTCCGCTTTCATCTGAATGATATGGATCACCCTGAAGAGTCGTGCGAAGAGAAAAAGTGAGACGGTTCCATACAAGGATATCATCAATGGGAATACCGGAAACCCTTTTGCGGAATCTGTTTGATCCGCCGGGGTCACCCATTCACCGGGTATTTCGGATTCCGTGAAGCCGGCTAACGGCACCGATTCAGGATTCTCAACTGTTGTTGGTGTAGTGTCTGAGAACCAACTTTGAACGATTGCAGGGAGCTGATCACCGATACCGACGGGAATCAAAGGAATGGTGAGAGAAAAGAGAAGGCTGAACACCAGATAACCGCGGTTGATGTGATGCATCTTCTCAGTCTCAAGCAGCAGTTGATAGATGAGCAGCAGTAATCCCAGGCTGATGGTGGAGTAAATCAGATAAGTGATCATGATTTTCGCTTTTTAAGTTCCTGTTGTACAATCTCCTGCAATTCTTTGAGCTCATCTTCACTCAGGTCGGTCTCTTTTGTAAAAAATGATGCAAACGATGAGGGAGAGTTGTCAAAGTATTTTCGAATGATCCCATTGATATGCCGGGAAAAATAGTCCGATTTTTTTACGAGCGGATAGTATTGCCTGGACCTGCCAAGCTGTTCATAATCGATATAACCTTTGTCCTTCATACGCTTCAACAATGTCGCCACTGTTGTGTTGGCCGGTTTAGGGTCAGGATACATCTCAAGCAGTTCATTCATAAACGCTTTGCCCTGTTTCCATATATACTGCATCAACTGCTCTTCTGATTTGGATAATTTCATAGTTCTTCTACAAGTTTAGATTACTCTCTACAAATGTAGAACAAAAAACAATCTCTGTCAAATAATTTTGAGATGTTCACAGTGAGACTAAAGAATTGGAAACGTTAAGAACTGTTTTTGTCATTGATAGTAATGGGTTATTCAATCAGAATCTTATGATTCTGATTGAATAACCCTAAACCTGTTGCGTCTCAAGCGTGATCTTTTTATCTACAGACTGTTTTTAAATAACCAAACTGTTGATATGAAAAACGCTTCTCTTCTTTACTACAAATCTTTACTGCTAATTTCTGCATTAATTCTTGCTTCGGCTTGTCAGATGACAGAACCTGTATCCGAATCTGATACACGAACTGCATCAACAACAGCTGTTATACCCGCTAATGCAACTGCAGATAACGGACTTTTTACCGTCTATCAATCGGGCGATAACATCATCTACGAAATCCCCGATTCTCTTTTGGGCCGGGATATGGCGATCATGAGTCGGATCGCGAAAACCGCCGAGGGGCTTGGGTGGGGCGGCGACAGGCTGGCTCAACAGCAGGTGGTTCAGTGGGAGCGAAGGGGAGATAAAATTTTACTGCGTGGTGTTACCTACAACAACGATGCAGATCAAAACCTGCCTATCTACCGTGCCGTTCAAAATTCAAACTTTCCGTCTATTATCGAATCGTTCGACATCGCAGAGGAACGAAACGGTTCAGTCGTGATTGATGTAAGCGATCTATATCTGAAGGATTCAAGGATTTTTGGCCTGCAGAACCGGCACAGACAGCAGTATACGGTGCGCAGCCTGGATCGTAACCGGTCGTTCATGGAGTTTGTCAAGAGCTTTCCGGAGAATATTGAAGTGCGGACTGTCCTGACCTATCATGCCGATAATCCGCCATCTCAACAGCGTACCGGCACTATCTCCATCGAGGTGAACCACAGTATGATTTTGCTTCCGAAAGAGCCGATGCGTCCGCGCCTGTTTGATGAAAGGGTAGCAATGATCTCTATATCTCAAACCGATTACGGCGATGATGCTCAATATAGCAAGGCCAAAAGGTATGTGACCCGTTTTCGCCTGGAGCCATCAGATTTGGAGGCGTACAAGCGGGGTGAACTGGTTGAACCGAAGAAACAAATCATTTTTTACATCGATCCGGCCACACCCGAAGAGTGGAGGCCTTATTTTAAGGAAGGTATCAAAGAGTGGAATGTGGCTTTTGAAGCAGCCGGGTTCAAAAATGCGATCACCGCCAAAATGGCTCCGGAGGATGATCCCGATTTTAGCCTGCTGGATGCTCGTTATTCGGTGATTCGATATGTTGCCAATCCGATCCATTCGGCCAATGCAGGACCGGATGTGGTTGATCCGCGGTCGGGCGAGACGATACGGGCTCATATGAATATGTATCACAACGTCATGAAACGGCTGCATTGGTGGTCGATGAGTCAGACCGGCCCGCGCAACCCGGCAGTACAGCAGCCTCAACTGAGCACGGAGGAGATGGGTGAATACCTGCGCTATGTGGTCTCTCATGAACTGGCTCATGCACTTGGTTATCCTCACAACCAGCGTGGGAATACGGCCTATTCGATTGAAGACCTGCGCTCACCGGAGTTTACGAATGAGTTTGGGAACTCCTCATCTGTTGTGGGGCGAACACGGTTCAACTATGTGGCTCAACCGGAAGACGGGGATGTGAAGGTTCACAGGAGTGTCGGTGAATATGATATTTGGTCTGTGAAATGGGCCTATTCTTATCTGCCGGATCTGGAAAGGGCAGAGGATGAGTTCCCGATATTGAATGAGTGGATCCTGGAGCGTGCAGACAATCCCGCCATGCAGTTTGGGTACGGAAGGAGTGATTTTGATCCAACC
>SKZL01000115.1 GCA_007127395.1 Balneolaceae bacterium | reverse complement strand
ACTTCCTGTATTGGTCTGGCTCTCTTTCAGGCTATCGCTGTTCCTGCTGCCGGAGTCATCTCGCTTGTCTGGCTATTGATCGGTGCCACCCTTTTTATCACTTTTTTGTTGCAAAAAGCAAAAGCAATTGATGCTTCAGAAGAGGCCCTGAATCCGGATATTACCCGATTACGCGGGCTCAGTCCACTTGTATTGCTTCCTGTAGCCAATCCGGCCAATGCAGAATCGATGGTTTTTGTAGCCAATTCTATTGCACCGCCTGTCGTTGGAAGGGTTCTTTTGCTGTCGATAGTTATCCCCAGTGATGATGGTGATGATCTCAAGAAGAGATTAAATAACAACCGGGATGCAATTCAACAGGCGCTTAGCGCCTCATTTGCATCAAACTTACGCCCTGATGCCCTTACAACCATAGCCATTGAGCCCTGGGAGGAGATTGCGCGGGTGATCAAGGTTCATCAATGTCGAAGTGTACTTCTTGGCCTAAGCAATTTCAGTGAATTACAAACCACTCAGAATCTGGAGAAACTGGTAAAACAGGTCAAATGTGATGTTGTGGTATTTCGTCAGCCATATTCAGGATGGAAGATCGAATCCGCCCAAAAAGTATTAATTCCTGTGACCGGTATTGGCAGCCACGATACTCTTCGTGCACGTGTAGTTGCCAGCTTATGGAGAACTTATCAGCCAGAGTTTACTTTTCTTCATATTATGGATAAAAACCGGTCTGATTCTGAAATTGTGAAGCGAACAGAGGCGTTATCCCGTTTTTCAGGGCGCATTATTCCCGGAAAATCCAATGTTATTGTGAAACGATCTGAAGATATTCAGGGAGAGCTGATACGGCAAACAAAGGAACATGATTTGGTGATCATGGGTCTTGGTAAGCCGGGCCCTGATGGCAAAGCTTTTGGCAATATTCCCCTTAAAATGGCTGAAGAGACTGATACGGCACTGATCTTTATCAGCAATAATTGACCACTTATCTGAGATACGATTCATCTGATCCCGGTGTTCTCTTTTTTGTCATATTTCCTATATTTCTTTTATATCCTTAAAAAATCAGGAGGATTTTATGAAGCTCACCTTTTTCATATTTCTAATCGGGTTTATTGGAAACATTTTCAACGTTCAGCAAGGTGAATCAATCTTGCCATCACTTCAGGAGGCCTTTGATCGCAATCAACCGCCGGGTGCTGTTGTAATATGGGTTCAAAGTGATTCGGTTATAATTCATAACAGATTTGGGTATGCAAACTTAGAAGAGAGAAGAGAAATTGACCCCGGCTCTACACTTTTTCGGATTGGATCTATTTCAAAGCCTTTTACTGCTATTGCAGTTCTGAACGCGGTTGAGAAAGGTCTTTTAGAACTTGATAAAGATATCAACCACTATTTTGAAAATGGAATTGTGAAAAATGGTTCATTTCAGCCAATCACTTTGCGCCATCTATTAACACATACTCCGGGTTTTGATGATTTTTACATTGGCAAATCTGCAAGAACCAGAGATGAAGCCATCTCATTAGCAGAGGTAATAGAGGCATTTATGCCCAAACGGCGATTCGAACCGGGTGAGATCGCCTCTTATTCAAATTTCGGAGTAGCGCTTGCAGGTTATGTTTTGGAGCATGTTGATGGGCGCTCTTTTCCAACGATTCTAAAAGAAGACGTTTTCATGCCTTTGGGAATGATTAACAGCTCCTTTGATCCCGAAGAGAATGCTTTACAAAACTTTATGACCGGTTATCATCGAAATCAAGAAGGCCTTAATCCCCTGACGTATGACTATATCCTGGATGCGCCTGCAGGTACAATGGTCTCTACTATGAATGATATGGAGAGATTCATGAAATTGATTTTGAAACCAAACGGGCTGGAATCTTTTGGTGTGCTATCTCAAGAGATGCAACAGGAAATGCTCTCGTTGCAGTTCACTCACCACCATGGCCTGAATGGAGGAATAGGTTATTTATGGTCTCATATTGAGAATAATAATCATTCTGTTATTGCTCATGACGGCGGCTATTTGGGTACAGCAGCCCGTTTGTTTCTCTTTCCGGATGACAATGCCGCGATGTTTGTTACATTAAATATAATGGAATTCGGTTTTATCAATGATGTTACTGAATTACTAACCAAAACATTTTTATCCTCTGATAGTGATGATGTTGAATTTATATCACATCATCGTCCCATTGCTGATGGTCGGTCTATTTCAGACTTCGCAGGCATCTGGAGAAATACCCGTTACAGTAAACACTCATTCACAAAGTTTGCTGTTCTGCTTGGAATGATGGGGCAGGAGATCAAAACGGAAGTTGTCTCTGATACATTATTGACCATGCCAATGCTGTCCGGTGAGCCTCGCAGGATGGTTAGAGTTGAGCCCCTTATGTTTCAATCAATTGATGATGATTATCGAATAGCATTCAGGGAATCCAACGGGAAGATCACACATCTTTTCACCGGCGGCGCAAATGCATTTGAACGAATCAGTTTAATTGAGTCTCAATTCGTACAACTCATAATTCTTGTCGTTTCTACACTCTTTTTTCTCCTCTGTGCTATTTATTATCCCGTCTATTGGCTTATTAGAAAATTTCAGAAAAAGGAGAAACCGGTTTTGAGAATATTTAAAATTGAGATGGGGATATCTCTCTTGTTTACTACATATCTATTGCTGCTTCTAATTATGTTTGCAAGCATCCCTGATTATGAGTTTCTGATCGGATTTGGTTACGGCTTGCCCGCTTCAATCTATTTTATCACGTTGATTCCCTATGCAGCAATGCTTCTGGCTATCTACTTGGGGTATTCGCTTGTTTTGATAAAAAACATCTCCGTTCATCGTTTAGCATATTCCCTGCTCTTTTTAACCATTACTCTGATCAATTTTATCTCGTTATGGTACTGGAATTCGATCGGCTGGAATTTTTGAAGAGAGTTTTGCAAAAGTATCAAATTTTCATTTTCAGTGATCAGCTTTTATTCCAATTCTATTGCTATCAAATAGTCTTTAAATACTACTCATACACTTTTACCAAAATCCCTGCTTTTTTCTCGTATGCATGAATTACCATTTCAGCCATTTCATCCAAAGTAAATGAATTGGCATTGATCACTATATCATAGTCCGATGATTCATTCATATCTCTGTGAAAATTCTGGTGAATAAATTCCCTTCTTTCGTTGTCTTTGGACTCAATCAATCTTTTCGTTTCAGTTGTTGAGATATTCTCTCTTTTGGCATAATCTTCAATTCTGAATTTAAGCGGACTGACAATTTTCACATGAAGTGCTTTAGGATTTTTACAAATATAATTTGCTCCTCTTCCAACAATGATGCTATTTCCAAACTCTTCAATTGTACTAACAACCCTAATTAATGATCGTAAATAGCTGACATTTGTTGGAATATTGTGAAAAAACCCGGTCACTGTATCCTCAACTGTTTGTCTTCTTCGTTCATCTACGGACTCTACCGTTTTTAAACCGGCTCCCACTTCTTCAGTTATAGCCTGAAGCAGATCTTTATCCCAGACCTTGTAACCAATCTTTCTGGCCAGATGAGATGCAAATGCAGCTCCTCTTGCTCCAAATTCACGTGATATGGTTATGATCGGGTAAGTATGCTTTTTGGGTGCTCTTGAACTGGTTGTGGTATGTCTGTGTTTCCATTCAAGTATCTGTTCTTCAATAATCTGAGCTGCCTTTCTTACTTTTGCCATAGTTTCACGATTAAACGGTTACTGTTTCAGGACCTCACAATCTCCCTGACACCTCTTTTTTATGAATTCATTATTTTAGTGTGGTCCACTTTCATAGAACAACAGAATTGACTTTTAGGCTATTTTTAATTTCAAATAGACTTCATACACTCTTGAATTCTTTCTCATCTCTATCATAAATTTACACACTACGATCATTGGTGTAAATTATTTTTTTAAGATTTATTGGATGATTACAACGGTATTGGGATGTTGCTTTGAGTTTTAATCCAAATAGAGAAAAGCTTTGTAGAATAGTGGGTTTTTTCAGACAGTTGCCGGGTCTATGCTCATTATTGTATTAGTCTTGAGCCTCAAGATATCTTTATAAAAATCGATGGCAGATAATTCATTGTCAATATTTGTTAAGTTTTTTGTAAAGTGAAAAACAAGTAATAACGACAGCCGATATATTGAATACTAAACTTTAACAAGGGCCAGTAACTCTTCCGGCACATCGATTTCCATTCTCAAAAGGGTAGAAGCATGGGTTTTGCCCTGTGCATCCAATTTCAGGGAAACAGTTCCCCCACCTCCCAGGCTTTCATTCAGAATAAAATTCAAAGCCCCTATGTTGGCCATTTCATATCTCTCAACTTTTCCTTTACAGATATTTTTCATGAACTCTTTAACTCTTTCGGCAGTCAATGTCTCCTTCAGAAACGGATAAATTTTAGGGTGTCTTGCGATAATTCCAACGTTGCTGCCATTCCCTTTATCACCACTTCTGCCGTGTGCTATTTCAATCAGTTTTACTCTTTTCATCTCATCAACCTT
>SKZL01000072.1 GCA_007127395.1 Balneolaceae bacterium | reverse complement strand
TAACTCTATAGCCACTCTTTTTTCTTGAAAAAGAAAACCAATCCGGCTGTAACCAAAATCATAACAACTATTGAAATCGGATATCCATAGTACCATCCAAGTTCCGGCATATTATAGGGGCTGATTTCAGGGTCAAAGTTCATACCATATATTCCGGCAATAAAAGTAAGGGGAATGAAAATAGTTGCGATAATCGTTAATACTTTCATCACTTCATTCATCTTATTGCTCAATCCGGACATGTACATATCAAACAGGCCGATAACCATCTCCCGGTTGGTTTCAATACTGTCGATCACCTGAACGATGTGATCATAAACATCTCTCAAAAATATCTTAACCTCATCTGTCATTAGGTGGGAATCGTCTCGGATTAGTGCGTTTACTCCGTCTCTTAGAGACCATACCGACTTTCTCAGGTAGATCATATCTCTTCTGAGGGAGTGAATAACTTGTAAATGTTCACCCCCCGGACTCCCCAGGATCTGCTCTTCAACCTTTTCGATCGAATCGCCCAAAAGGTCTAAAGCTTGAAAGTAGTAATCTACAATGGTGTCCATCAAAGCATAAGCAAGATAATCCGGCCCATATTTCCTTAGCCGGGTTGATTTTTGTTCTAGTCGTTTTAGAATTGGGTCAAAAATAGGGTCATCACTCTCCTGAAATGAGAGAACGTAATTTTCTCCCAGAACAATAGATATCTGTTCTGTATGGAGTGAAACTTTCTCATTTTGATCACTGACTGGCTTAATCAACCTCATCACGATAAAAATGATATTCTCATAGTGTTCTACTTTTGGCCTCTGTGAAACGCTCACAATATCCTCCTGAACAAGTGGATGGAGATCAAAATATTCCCATACACTTTTCAATTTATCAATGTCGTGAAGCCCCATAACCTGAATCCAGGTTTTGGATTTATCCTGCAAAAAAGGTTCAGACTTTTCAATCTTGTTGATTGAGATTGTATCAAAATGTTCTTCATCAAAATCGTGTACCGTAATAAGTACATTTTCAAGACGTTGCTCACCGGTATGAACGGCCTTGCCGGGAACTTCACCGGGTGGTTTTCGGTGAAGTTTTTTAGTTCGGCTTGTCGGAAATAAGCTTTCTATTTTATTTGTGACAATTCTTGCAGTACTTTTCATGAGGATTGATATTCTGAATTTGAATATTAAGCTATTGAATTATATCGAATTTTGAGGGTAAAAAAATTGTATAAACAAATAGAAATTATTGGTTCATTCGAAGCCCGCTCTATGTATAAATTAAAAAGAGAAAAGAGAACTCCCCGTAATCATGGTAATTAAAGAGATGAAAGTTATATTCGCAACTATCTGTACCCTATTTATAACTTGTTTTGGAACTGTTGCAGTGGATGCACAAGAGTTGGAACGTTATCAATTCCGGTCGAATCATATGGGGTCGCAGTTTACGATCATTCTCTTTAGCGACTCGGAAGAGAAAGCTGAGATTGTATCCACAGGAGCTTTTAATCTGGTTGAGGAGATCAATCAGGTGATGAGTGATTACCTGCCGGAGAGTGAACTGAACAGATTGTCAGCAACTTCCGGAACAAACAGTAGTGTCAAAGTTTCAGAGTCACTTTATGGAATCTTGAAAACGTCAAAAGAGATTTCGAAACGAACAGATGGATTGTTTGATGTTACGATTGGCCCACTTACTCGAGCCTGGCGTATGACCCGCATGATGCCCCGGCCGGAACTTCCGGCTGAGGCTGAATTGAACGATCTGTTGAGCCGTGTAGGGTATGAATATATCCATCTGGATGAAGAAAACAGGAAAGTTTTATTGGAAAAAGAGGGTATGCGAATTGATCTCGGAGGGATAGCAAAAGGTTATGCTGCAGAGCGTGTTGTGGAGTATATGTCGGGTAAGGGTGTTCAGATCTCTCTGCTTGATGCAGGCGGGGATATCACACTGGGTGACCCACCACCGGGCCGCAACTTTTGGGAAGTGGCTATCCCTGTTGAAAAAGGGAACAATGGCAGCCATATTCGTCTTGGTTTGCAAAATCAGACGGTGACCACCTCCGGTGATATGTTTCAATACGTAGTAATCGATGGAATACGATACTCGCATATTATCGTACCTCAGACAGGAGTGGGCTCAACAAGACAGCAACAGGCATCTGTGATCTCGGATAACGGAATGTACGCAGATGCATATGCGTCTGCTTTAACTCTGATGGATCCGGTGGATGGGATACAACTTATTGAATCGATACCGAATACAGAAGCGGTCATCTTTGTGAACCGTAATGATGAGATCATTCGATATGAATCATCCGGCTTCAAACAATATTTGTTGGATTAGGCGGATGTGGAGATAAAAAAAGTCCGTGAAGTTGTAAACCCACGGACTTATTGAACCATCTCAATTTCTGAAAATGATCAATGTGGCTCGCTTACCCCAGGTACAGGGACAGGGTAAAACCCGTTTTCGTCCGGTAATACAGGCGGGGCCGTTTCGGCTGTCACGTCATAAGGCATCAATTGTGCATCTGAATTGATTGCATCATCCCACTGTATCATTTGTCCGGAATAGGATGCCATTCGTCCCATGATCGCAGTCATAGTCGTTTTTGCACCATAGTCCGTGTCATCGATATAACCGCCGGTTCGAATAGCTTTGAACAGTTCATCATGTTCCTGTTGATAAGGGTTCGGATCGTTTAATCCATCATGGTCATATAGAACATTACCGTTATAATCCCTGATGACTGCATTGTTATTGAATCCGGCATAGGTCAATGTACCTTTGGTGCCACGGAGCGTTTCACCTACATTTGACCATGTATTGCGCTGGTGACGACATTGAGCAGAGAGGACCAATCCGCTCGGGTAAGTATATTCGATCGCATTGTGGTCAAAAATCTGGCCATACTCTTTGCCGGTTCTCACTTCACGTCCGCCCATGCCCTGAGCAGTGGCCGGATATTCACCGGTAAACCAGTTGAAGATGTCGATATTGTGAATATTCTGTTCCAGAATTTGGTCACCGGCAAGCCATGTAAAATAGAACCAGTTATGCACCTGATACTCCAGTTCTGACATCCAGTTTTCGCGTTGGCGCACCCATACGCCTCCGTCATTCCAGTAAGCCTGCCCTGCTATGATCTCTCCAATCAATCCCTCTTCAGCTACTCGTTTAAATCCTTCCCTGTAATTTGTTTGATAGCGTCTCTGTAAGCCCAGCACGACGTTTAGCTTCTTTTCACGTGCAATTTCGGCAGCTTTCATATATCTGCGTACACCGGGAGCATCTGTTGCAATCGGTTTTTCGCAAAACATATCTTTCCCCTGGTTTACACACTCCTCAAAGTGAGCCGGCCTGAATCCGGGAGGAGCTGTCAGAATCACTACATCTGCAAGCGGGATTGCCTTTTTATAGGAATCAAAGCCGACGAATTTATGCTCTTCCGGAACATCCAGCCGACCTGATTCCAAGTGTCTCTGTGCAAGTGAATTGTAGCATTGATCCAGCCTGTCTCTGAAAACATCGGCCAGTGCTACGATCTTTACGCCCGGATCTGCATTCAATGCCTGGTTTGCAGCTCCTGTACCACGGCCACCGCAACCAACCACGGCTACTTTAAGTGTGTCACTCCCTGCGGCATATGCACTGGCACCGATAGGAAGTGAACCCATTAGAAGCCCGCCACCCGCAGCCATTGTTGATCGTTTTACAAAATCTCTTCTAGTTATACTTTCTTTGATTACGCTTTTGACGTCCATATCTCTGAAGTAGTTTACAGGAGTTTATTATTTAGTTTATAAGCAAACGGGGACAGTAGGTCTTTTATTAGAGATTTTTTTAGAAGTAATCCTGAATCGCTTCAATCCAGTATTTTTCCATCTCTTCGACGTTTTCCGGTTGATTTTTCGGTTTAACGATCCTGAAACCTATATGAAAAGCATTGGTGTGCCACCATAAACTTTTTGGAAGCTGAGGATCATTGCGTTTCCAGCTTGGGTCAGAACCTCTTCGTTGCAAACAACTGGCAGCTTCAGGCTGATCCATCCATGAGCCGCCCCTTACAGATCTTGGATAGAGCTGATCCGGTTTGAACCATGGATTCACTGCAGGTGATCCGTCAAGACGATCATGATAATCTTCAAAAAATTGATCCATGGTCCATTCTGCAACATTGCCAATCATGTTATGAATACCAAATGGGTTTGGCTGTTTGGAATCCACACGATGATAGCTGCGGTCACTGTTTCCACGATGCCATGCATATTCATCCAACTGTGAGCCGTAAAATGGTGAATAGTTTCCATGATTTCCTGCTCTGCAAGCAAATTCCCACTCGGCTTCGGTCGGCAGGCGGTAAAAATCACCGGTTTTAATGGTAAGCCATTTGGTGAACATCAATGCAGCATAGTGTGTTATATTAATGGCAGGATATCCACTTGTTCCCATGCCACCCGTAAGGTCGCCCCATGATGGTGAAGGAATGGAGATAACATCTGCAGGTATTTCAGACTCTCTCAACACTTCAAGCATCTCCTCTGTCCATGTTGGTGCAGAGATCGCATCGGC
>SKZL01000028.1 GCA_007127395.1 Balneolaceae bacterium | reverse complement strand
AGTGCCAAAAAAGCGAAATAGAAGAGATCAAAAATGACTGCTTGCAGATAGAGGGAAGGCGTGTGATCCGGTAAAATATAACCAGTGGAAGTAAGAAAAATTTCGTAGAACCGGATGATGAATCCAATACTAAAAACCGAAAGAGCAATAGTATAGGTTTGACGCAAATGATCTGAGTAGGTCAGGGTCTGCTGATTAAATCTTTTCATCATATGGTGGCAGATATTAATTCAAGCATACAAACTGACGAAGCATTTAATTTTATCTCTAACTCCAGTTAATCTAATGTTTATGATGGTAGTGTAAAAGCAATTCAAATAGAAAAATCATATTTCAGACAAATTAGTCAGAAAAGGGGTTCACAATGAAAATAATATTATCATGTGGCTCGTATATATGTTAAGATCTAAATAGAGATATTGTTTTGAGGTAATCTTCAACTTTTTGAATGATGACAACTTCCAACAACCATAATAAGGATATTGAATCAGCGAGGCTTAAAGCTCTGCATCGATATGAGACACTGGTAGACGGTGTCAGGAAAGAGATTGTTTTTGACAGGCTGGCTGCGCTTGCAGCACAAATATGCGGTGTTCCGATAGCTTACATCAAATTGATTACCGATGATTCACAATATACCAAGGCTGCCTACGGTGCGGAGTGGACAGATAAGCCGGACAAACTGGGTATCTGTAATCACACGATTCAGCAAGACCGGATTTTGGAAATTAAGGATAGTGATGAGCATGAGTTATTTGTGAAAGATCCGCAATTAAAAAAAAGATGGAGCAGGCGATTTTATGCCGGAGTGCCTTTGAAAACTCCGGATGGTCATAATATTGGTACTCTTTGCCTGATGGATGATAAACCCGGAAGTCTATCCGACTCACAAAAAGAAGCTCTTAAAACACTTTCAGATGAGATAATATCCAGGTACGAATTAAATCGTATCAGAGATGAGCTGGCAAAAAAAAATGAAGAAAAAGACGAACTGATAAAAATTGTGAGTCATGATATCAGGAATCCGTTGGCCGGAATAATAAACTATTCAGGATTGCTGATCGAGTTACTGACTGATGAGGAGCTTCTTGAAATGGCCAGGATTATTGAGAAGGGTGGTGAAACTATCCTGAGTGTGGTTAACCTGATGCTTGATTCTGATGAGGTTCGAAACAGAGCATTTATCATCCGTCGTACAGAGACAGATGTTGCAAAATCAATTCGAAAGCTGAGCGATCTGTACCGGAAATCTATTGTCAGAAAGAATCAAAAACTGATCGTTGAGATACCGGACCAATTGATCGTTGAGATAGATAAGGATAAATGGGAGCAAATTGTCGGCAATTTATTAAGCAATGCAATACGTTTTACCGGCGATGGCGGATCCATAAAGATCCGGCTGGAGACAAATTTTAAGATCAAAAAACTACTGGATATTACAGTATCGGACACGGGTATTGGAATGCCTCAGGATATATTGGATGATATCTACACAGGCCGTGATTCTATCATGAGAGAGTGTACGGAGGGGAAAAAGTCCTCAGGTTTTGGTATGTTCATTACAAAAAAATATGTTCAACTTATGAACGGAATGATTTCCGTGTCCTCTCAGGTAGGTGAGGGGAGTGAGGTGAAAGTTAGAATCCCAATTTAATTGAGATGTCGAAAAAAATATTGTTGATAGACGATGATACAAATGTAGCCAGTTATGTGAAATTCAGGCTGCAAAAAAAAGGCTATACCATAAACCATATGGATAATGGGCTGGATGGATTGCAGGCAATCAAGGATTTTAAACCGGATCTGGTGATCCTGGACATGATGATGCCCGGAATTGATGGCCGTGAAGTTGCAGAAATCGTTAAAGAAGAGAATCTGATGGATACTTCACGTATTATCGTGCTCTCCGGAAAAGAGGTAACAGAAGAAGTGAAAGCTCTTTTTGACCTGGGTATTCATGACTATCTACAGAAACCGTTTAATATCGATAATCTGGTGATTCGCATCGAACGCGCTCTCTCAAACCTTCCTTGAATACAATGAGCCCCTATTTCGACACAGTTGCCATTGATTTTATCCGTATCACACTCTACGTATTGCTGGTTCTGTTTTTTTCATTGGTCATCTTTATACTGGTGCGCAGGGTGCTGTTAAAGAGATGGGCTGAGAAAATGAATAAGTCGGAAGAGAACATAATGCCAAACCTGTTTTTGTATCTGGATGGTGAGATTACCAAACAAAAATTTTCAGACAGCCTGAAGAACCGGTTTGAAGTGATCGCGGCGTTCAGAAACATCACCGAATTGATCGATAATTTTGACGGTGATCAAAAAGATAAACTTAGAAGCTTGTTGAATTTACCGCAATTCAATCGGTACTATACCAACTCCATCCGCACCGACAATACGCTGAAACTGGCCCAGGCGTGTATGTATTTTGAGAAAAAAAACATCGCTGAACGAACGGTGATCAACAGGCTCAAAGAGTTGCAATATCATGAATACCCGGTGATCAAATATGCTTCAACACTGGCATTGATAAATACCTCTGAACAGGAGGTTAGAGATAATGCACTAAATGTCTTTATCCATAGTAAGGGTCTTGCTTCCATGGCCATCAATGATATTATCTATAAATATTGTGGTT
Source organism: Balneolaceae bacterium (assembly GCA_007127395.1). Lineage (GTDB taxonomy): Bacteria > Bacteroidota > Rhodothermia > Balneolales > Balneolaceae > Rhodohalobacter. The sequence goes on along the minus strand of SKZL01000028.1, from coordinate 1,923 downwards.
TTCACAAAGATAGTGATCGGGCTGCCGAAATACTGTTCAGATATATCACTGATCCGAATGTTCCTGTGAGTAATGCCGCTTCTATGGTGAAAATGTTGCCGGAACTTGGTTTCTATCAGATGGCTGATGATCTGGCAGAGTTTTTTCGTTTTCCTTACCAGCATGATGACAAAGGTTTTTTAACCTCCTCCCTGATCGATGCACTTTCTGATTTTTCGGGAGTGAATGTCATAGATCTTGTACCTGAGGAGAAGACCTGGAATTCGAAACATATCCCTGTCAGGTTATCAACTGCAAAATGGATTCAAAAGTTTTATTCTCAGGACTTAGACCCCATTTTATTACGATTGGCAGTGGATGATGACCTTGAGGTTCGCATTATTGCGCAGCTTGCACTAACACAGTCGCCGGATGCAAAAAATATCGATCAGCAGCTGGATGTAAAATACCAAAACGAATGGGATGAGATTTTAAAAACGGGGGATAGTTATGTCGATAGTGTATGAACTTCTCTGGTTTTTTAACGTGGTAATCATTCTCTATTTTTTGTTCATAAACGGGACCTATTTCTTTCTGATTTTTGCATCTTTTTTTCACATTCGTAAATACAAGGATATTGATAAGGTCTTTAAGATGACGGGGGTTTACAGTACAAATCTTTATAAACCGGTCAGTATTATCGCACCGGCATACAATGAAGAGGAGTCCATTATTAATTCAGTGAACTCGTTGTTAAATCTGAAGTATGCCAATTTTGAGGTTGTGGTTGTGAATGACGGGAGTAAAGATAACACCCTTCAGCTTTTACTGGATTACTATAAGCTGGAAAAGGATAAACGCCACCGGCCAAAATATGTAGATCACAAACCCATTCGAGGAATCTACACCTCAAAACGGTATCCAAGGCTGATCGTAGTGGATAAAGAGAATGGGAGAAAAGCAGATGCATTAAATGCAGGGATCAATATTGCATCCAAAGAACTGTTTTGTGCTGTTGATTCCGATTCGATTTTAGAGACAGATGTGATCATAAAAATGCTTCGAGTCTTTATGGAAGATGAATCAACTGTTGCCGTGGGTGGAGTTATACGTGTAGCCAACGGCTGTAAATTCAGAATCAGACAGATCGTTGAGGTACGCATTCCCAAAACATTTTTAGGGCGGATTCAGGCAGTTGAATATCTGCGGGCATTTCTTTTTGGAAGAGTGGGGTGGGATTATCTGAATTCACTATTGATCATTTCAGGTGCTTTCGGTGTGTTTGATCGAAAAGCGGTAATCAATGCGGGAGGATATCTGCACGATACGGTAGGCGAGGATATGGAACTTGTGATGCGTCTTCATGACTATCATGTCAAAAATGATATTCCATATAGAGTTCGATTTATCGCGGAGCCTGTGTGCTGGACAGAAGTACCGGAGGATAGAAGAACACTTTCAGTTCAGAGGAATCGCTGGCACAGAGGTTTGGCAGATACGCTTTATCGATACAGACATATGTTTTTTAATCCGAAATATGGCAGAATCGGATTCTTTGCAATGCCCTTTTTCCTGTTTGCTGAGCTGCTTTCTCCAGTGATTGAGCTCTTCGGATATATCTATGTCGCTATTTCACTTTGGCTGGGTATCATCAATCTGCAATTTGCAATCCTCTTTCTGATTGCTTCTGTTGTACTCGGTATGATATTGTCAGCCTGTGCAGTGCTCCTGGAGGAGCTTACAACCAAGAGGTATGAGAGTGTAACAGATGTTATCATACTGGTTGTATACGCTTTTTTGGAGAATATCGGTTACAGACAGTTACATGCATGGTGGCGATTGAAGGGGCTTATCGACTATCTGAAAGGGAACAAAGAGTGGGGAGTTATGCTGCGGAAAGGTATTGGCGAAGATTCCTGATATGATTCGGGACAAATTTTGACT
>SKZL01000179.1 GCA_007127395.1 Balneolaceae bacterium | reverse complement strand
GAAGTTTTCTTCTCCACTTGTTTATTGTTCTCAGAGTCATCATTTGCTGCTTCCTTCTCCTGCTGCTCTTTTTCCCCAGAGTCATCATTTGCTGCTTCCTTCTCCTGCTGCTCTTTTTTCTTTTGAGCCAGTTCAGCTTTTTTCTTCATCATCTCTTCGCGCTGACGCTTTTTCTCTTCTGCTTCGAGTTCTGCTTTCTCTTTGACTCTTGCCACTATATCCGGCTCCAGGTTACTAAAATGATAGACCAGATTGGTGCGGTCGAACTCAGAATACTCATATTCCGGTACCATGTAGATACATTCGGTAGGGCAGGGGTGTACACATAGGTCACAATACATACACTTGGCCATATCGATATTGAAACGGGTGAGCCAGAATCGTTTTGGATTGCCGGTAGAAGTTTTGCCCAGGTCCACATCCTCGGTGGCAGCGACGGTTTCGATGTCGATACAATTCACCGGGCAAGCTCTTGCGCAGAGGTTACAACCGATACAGTCGTCAATATTTACATAGAGCCTGGCCCTGGCTCCCTTGGGTAGCTCCATTCTCTCTTCCGGATATTGCAGGGTTACAGATGGTGAGAAAAGATGTCGGAATGTGATACCCATTCCGGTAAATATGGACCTAAAGGTAACCCAGCTATCTTTGATGGCTTCAAGCATAACGTACACTCCTGTTGTTTAAAAAATGAGTTCCCATAGCGCAACTAATACAAGGTTGATAAATGAGAGTGGAATCAAAATGCTCCAGCAGATATGCATGAGCTGATCCACACGATACCTCGGCAGCGTCCAGCGTATCCACATCATTACAAATACAAGGAGCAAGCCTTTCAACATGAACCAGAAGAAGCTCCAGAATGGCCCTGATAAAAACTCTCCGAACGGACTGTTCCATCCCCCAAAGAAGAGAACTGCACCCAAAAGGGAGAGTAACAGCATATCGGCATACTCCGCAAGCATAAACATCGCCCATCTCATGCCGGAATATTCTGTTTGATATCCGGCCACAAGTTCTGATTCAGACTCCGGCAGATCAAATGGCACTCTGTGAGATTCTGCAAGGATAGAGATAAAAAAGATGATGAAAGCAACGATCAAAAATGGATTTTGAAAGATGAACCAATTGGGTATAAAGCCCAGAATATCGTTTCCGGACTGCATTTCGGTGACAGTCATCAGGTTCAATGAGCCGGAGACTACAATCACCGTTAGAACCGTGGCAATTGTTGGCACTTCGTAGCTCACCATCTGTGCCGCACTTCTCATTCCCCCCAAAAGAGACCATTTGTTGTTGGAGGCCCATCCTGCCATGATGATGCTCAGTGTCAGTATGGATGTTACGGCCAGCAGATAGAAGACACCGATATTGATGTTACTTCCGATATAACTGCTGCTGAATGGAATCACTGCAAATGCCGCATATGAAGCTGCAAACATCATAAAAGGTGCAAACTTGAATAAAAATCGGCTGGCATCTGTCGGTATGATATCCTCTTTCTGGATCAGTTTAAGCAGATCCGCAATTGATTGAGCCCAGCCATGGAAGCCACCCACACGCATGGGCCCCAGCCGATCCTGTATAAAACCGGCAATTTTCCGTTCACCCCAGATAGCAACCAATGCATAGACTAAAATAATTGTCAGCGGGATGGCTGCATGCAGTAAAATAGACGGCAGTGATGTGATATTTACAATGGTGTTCATCCGATTTCAGTTCTGATTCTTTCTCTTATCATTCGGTCTAATGTTCTATTTCGTTTTGCTATCACCGATCCACCTCACCAAGTACGATATCGATACTGCCAACGATGGCTACCATATCTGCTATCAATGCGCCGTTTGAGATGGCCGGTAACATACTCAGGTGGACAAAACTCGGAGCCCGTGCTTTTACACGAAATGGATTCGCAGATTTGTCGCTCACTATATAATAGCCCAATTCACCTCTGGGGGTTTCTGTACGGACATAGAGTTCACCCTCATTTGGCCTGATCCGTTTGGGAATAGCTTCCATGACATCTCCCTCATCGGGCATTCCATCCAGTGCCTGTTCAATAATTCGAAGACTCTGTTCCATCTCTCTCACCCTCACGATGTATCTGTCCCAGCAGTCTCCAAGAGTACCCACTTCGCCCGATCCTACAGGAATATCAAAATCGAACCTGTCATAGATCGAATAAGGATCATCTTTACGAAGGTCCCATTTAACACCGGATCCTCTGAGTACCGGACCGGAAGCTGCATAATTCAGGGCCACTTTCTCAGGAAGAACACCAATTTTTGCTGTTCTGTCTATGAAAATTTGATTATATGAGAGAAGGTCGTTGAGCTCTTTGATTTTGGGTCTGAAGGTTTTCACAAAATCAGCTGTTTCGGTTTTGAAATCCTTGTGAACATCTCTCATCAGTCCGCCAACGGCCATATAGTTGTATAGAAGCCTGGCGCCACTTGTTTTTTCAAAGATATCCAGAATTTTTTCACGTTCGGTGAAACAGTAGAGAAATGGCGTAAATGCACCCAAGTCGAGACCAAATGCTCCGATTCCCAGAAGATGACTGGCAATTCGTTGAAGTTCGGCTACAATAACGCGTATATATTCAACTCTCTCCGGTACCTCTATTTCCAGCATTCTCTCCATGCCAAGTACATATCCGTGCTCCTGGTTCATGGCCGAAACATAATCCATCCGGTCTGTATAGGGGATCACTTTTGAATAGTCCTTGACCTCCTCCGCATACTTTTCAAAACAGCGGTGAAGATAACCGATAAATGGTTTTACATTGGTAATAACCTCGCCATTCAGAACGAGTTCGAGCCGAAGCACACCATGGGTGGACGGATGCTGAGGCCCCATGTTGATGACCATCTCCTTCTTTTCAATATTTTGATCTGTATCTGTAATCATAAAGATGTAATATGGTCTGAATTATTCCCTTGTTGTGATGCCCTGGTAAAAATCCTGTTGAACATAGTCTTTACGCAGCGGGTGCCCCTCCCAATCCTCCGGACATAAGATTCGGGTATGATTTGGATGATTGTCAAACGTCATTCCGAACATATCATAAGCTTCACGTTCGTGCCAGTCGGCTGTTTTCCAAACCGATTCCAGTGATGGTATATTGGGTTTGCTTTCCGGAACACGGACTTTAAATGTCAATTTGTGTCTAAGTACTGTTGAATGGGTGTGATAGGTAACACCAAGCTCCTCCTCTTTTGGATAGTGAACACCACTCAGGCACATTAAGAAATCGAGTTGAGTGCGTTCGTCATCCCGTAAAAATTTTGCTGCATCGGCAAGAAGAGCAGAAGATATTGTTATCCACTGTTCTCCAATATCACCGCCGCCAAGAGTAAAGTGTTCCTCACCGAACTGTTGAACCAGGATTTCTAAAATTTCTTCGGTCGATTTCATGACTGTTCAGTTTTTTCTATTTCCTTTGGAGTCTCTTTTTTTTGGATGATGGATTCCCCGGTAATCTTCTCCTGTAATTTCAGGAAACCTTCAAGCAACGCTTCAGGGCGTGGCGGACACCCGGGTACATAGACATCTACCGGAATCACTTTATCCACACCCTTTAATACATGATAACCGTGTTCCCAATAGGGCCCGCCGCAGTTTGAGCAGGATCCCATACTGATTACATATCTGGGTTCAGACATCTGCTCGTAAAGGCGCAGGATTCTGGAAGCCATTTTCATAGTAACCGTACCGGCTACGATCATCACATCTGCCTGTCGAGGAGATGATCTGGGAATAATGCCAAAGCGGTCAAAATCGTAGCGTGATGCAGCTGTTGCCATCATTTCGATTGCACAGCAGGCAAGCCCGAACTGCTCATACCAGAGAGAATTTTTCCGGGCCCAGTTGAGGGCGCTTTCGAGTCCAACTATAATGATGTTGCTGTCATGATATTTTTTATCAAGTAGACCCATGATTAATCAGCAGATTTTAAAGTGACAGAATTTTCAGTTGTTTTGGAATCTTCAGGCATGAGAGATCTTTTTAAGGAAGTATTATCAATCACACCAATACCCTTGACATATTCCGGGATGATTGGGACAGGTATTTCCCATTTGAGATGACCTTTGCCCAGCTCATAGATAAAGCCGATGAAGATGAGAAAGACAAAGACAAACATGGCTGCGAATGCAAACCAGCCAATTTCCTTAAAAACAACAGCCCAGGGAAAGAGGAGCAGGATCTCCACTTCAAAAATGAGAAACATCAGGCCGATGATATAGAATCGGTTGTTAAATTGAACTCTGGCGTCACCAAATGGGACCTCACCACACTCATAGGTCATCAGCTTTGCAGCATTAGGCCTATCAGGCCGTATCAGTTTGGAGACAAAAAGAGCGATTCCAACGAAGATTGCTCCGGTTACAATAAAGAGCAGGACATATCCAAAGTCTGTTAGCATATTTTGAGCTTTTTAAGGTGTTTTATCTAAATTATGATATTTATACCTATATATCCAAAATAAAATAAATTTTAACAGTTTGAATATCTGAAGAGTATAAACGTACAACAATCAGGTTAACCCTGATCGGCTTATGGGCAGAGACTTTACTG
>SKZL01000266.1 GCA_007127395.1 Balneolaceae bacterium | reverse complement strand
TGAATTCTGAAAACCAAGATTTATAGATATTGTTATTCTCATATACTCTCATCTTACCGGAGAGAGGGTAGATATTTTCGAGATAACTCCCCTCATCAAGTACAATAACTCTCAAAAAACCCCTTTTTACATTTTTTCTTCGATTTAAATTGATTTATACCTCTCTATTGGATAATCTAAATAGATAAACAGGTTTTCAACGGATCGTGCAGCAATGCCTGCCCTATTTCCGTTACAGGGGCTCGAACACTTTTCATTAAAAAAAGCGATAAACGAACCCGTCTGCCATTGATTTATTAATTCATTCATAAATAACAAATACGAGGGTATTCTATGTCTAAACAATCACGAAAGGATTTCTTGAAAAAAAGTGCCTTAGGCTTTGCAGGCCTTACCATGGCTCCATTCGCAGCACAAGCTGCAGCCGGATCAATGAACCAACTACAGCCACGAAAGTGGAATGAACTCTTTTCTGCCAATGACAAAATCCGTGTCGCTGCTATCGGTATGGGTATCATCGCACATTTTAATGTAAGAACCGCTCTGCAGGTTCCGGGCGTTGAACTTGTAGCTGTAGCTGATGTTTATGATTCCAGACTTACACGCGCAAAAGAGGAATACGGTAACCATCTGTTTACTACAAAGGATTATCGTGAAATCCTGAACCGGTCTGATGTAGATGTCGTTATCATCAGCACACCGGATCACTGGCACAGCAAAATGGCCATCGACTCTCTCGAGGCGGGCAAGCATGTATTTTGTGAAAAACCAATGGTTCAAAAAGTCGAAGAAGGTAATGAGGTTATCAGAGCATTTGACCGCACAGATCTTGTATTCCAGGTCGGTAGTCAGTTCAGCAGTGATATGATCTTCCTAAAAGCTGCAGAATTATATAAATCAGGCTCTATTGGCCAGCTGAACCAGATCGTCGCAACATATAACCGTAACTCATCACTGGGTGCCTGGCAATACTCTATTCCTGATTCTGCAAACCCGAATAATGTAGATTGGGATGCATTCCTGGGCCATGCCCCCCAGCGCCCCTGGGATCCAACCCGATATTTCAGATGGAGAAACTATGACGATTATGGCACCGGCGTGGCAGGTGACCTTTTTGTTCACCTGTTTACAGGTATACACACGGTTCTCAACTCCAATGGCCCAACGGCAGTAGCCGCTTTTGGCGGACTCAACTCATGGCACGACGGTCGGGATGCTGAAGATCTGGTGTGTGGCCAATATCAATATTCGGAAACAGAAAATCATCCTGAATTTACTTGTGTTTTGCAGAGTAACCTGGCTGATGGTGGGGGTTCAGGAACACAATTCCTTTTCATCGGTGACGAGGGATCACTGGAGATCAACCCGGGATCATCAATCCGGCTCAACAGGGTACCAAGAAGAGATCCTTCCATCGACGAACTCGTTCGAGGCTATAACTCTGTTTTCACATTCGCAGAAGCCGATCAGCAACGTTTTGAGCGACAACTGCGAGAACAGCAAGCGAATAAAGTTGAGTACAAGCCTGAAATGAATCAGAGTGAAGAGTATCGTGCACCCGGCGGCTATGATTCACGGCTGGATCACTTTGTGAACTTCTTCGATTCTATTCGAAATGGTGCTCCGCAAAATCAGAATCCTTATAAAGGATTCCGTGCAGCCGCTCCATCACTGCTGACCAATATCAGCTTGCGGGAAAACCGGATTCTCAGATGGGACCCGGAAAATCTCCGTATGGCTTAATAACCATTAAACACCCATTTAAAAGCCTGTATATTTCGTCAATATACAGGCTTTTTTTGTTTCATCGCCTTTGATAACTCTCTTTCCCTATTACATGAAAAGATCCATATATTTCTATAAAGATTGAATCACCAAATCAATGAAGCTCCAATAGATGAAAATCGTTACCAGAGAAGAAGCAGTCGGCCAAATTAAATCAGGCGATCATATATACGTACACACGGCGTCTGCTGCACCGCAACAGCTTGTAGTCGCCATGACAGAGCGGCACAGTGAACTTAGCGATATAACTGTCTACCACCTGCATACTGAAGGCGTAGCTCCATATACAGCACCTGAATACTCTGATACCTTTACAACCAGATCCTTTTTTGCCGGAGCAAATGTAAGAAAAGCTATTGAAACCGGTGAAGCTGACTATGTTCCTGTCTTTTTGAGTGAAGTCCCCAATCTGTTTAACCGGGGGATCATCAAGATCAATGTTGCCCTTATTAATGTTTCACCGCCAGACAAACACGGATACTGCTCTCTGGGCGTATCTGTAGATGCAAGCAGGGCAGCCGTAAACAATGCAGATCTTGTAGTAGCACAGCTAAATCCGCAAATGCCGCGCACACATGGTGATGGAATAATCCACAGTAGTGTCATCGATTTTGCCATTGAAGTAGATGAACCCTTACCGGAACATCCACAATCTGAACTCACAGAAACAGAGCTCATGATAGGGCGTCATTGTGCGAATCTGGTCGAAGATGGGGCTACTCTTCAACTTGGAATAGGCTCTATACCCGATGCAGTTCTCGCCTCCCTTAAAGACCACAAAAATTTAGGAGTTCACACAGAGATGTTCTCAGATGGTATGATACCTCTGTTCGAATCAGGAGCACTGAACAACTCACAAAAACGAATTCATCCCAACAGAATCGTCTCCTCTTTTCTGGTTGGATCAAGAGTCCTTTATGATTTTGTTGATGATAATCCCAATGTAGCTATGCTTGACTGTGCCTACGTAAATGATACCGCAGTCATCCGGCGAAATCCCAAAGTAACGGCCATCAATAGTGCAATTGAAGTGGATTTTACCGGACAGGTTTGCGCAGATTCCATTGGAACCAGACACTATTCGGGCGTTGGAGGCCAAATGGATTTTATTCGAGGCGCTTCCCTCTCAAAAGGAGGCAAACCTATCATCGCACTGCCATCAACTACCAGGCGCGGAGAGTCACGCATCGTGCCATTTCTGAAAGAGGGTGCCGGTGTTGTAACTACACGGGCTCACGTTCACTATATTGTCACTGAATATGGAGTGGCACATCTTTATGGAAAATCCCTGAGAGAACGGACAAAAGCATTGATTGACATCGCTCATCCAAAACATCATGAATCATTGGAAGAAGCTGCCTTCAATCGCTTCAAAAAGATGTAACCATCATACTATAATTTTTTATATCATTTGTATTCCGAAATCAGTCGATGACTTCTTTCAGATATATGCTTGAAACTGTTCTTGAAATAACCTGTAGAAATATATGCCAAAACTCGAAGTACTAAATCACACTGACAAAGAGATCACCAACTTCCTCAACAGAGTGAGTGAAATTAATCTCAAGAACTCGCACTATCTGCTCATTTTAATTGGACCCTATCAATCAGGAAAAAATCACTTGATCAACAGGCTCCAGAAAAAAATAGGTGAGTTTGTTGAAATTGATTTGTCTGCCGTTATTACTCAGGATGAGGAGGAATCTTTTAAAAATATCGATGAGCTGTTTATTATGATCTCCAAAACAGATAAAAATATTCGGTTCAACAATGGGGATGTCCTTGCCGGACAATACACCGGTTATACCTACTCATCGGTTCGTTATGCAACTCCGCAAGAAAGATACCTTCTCGATAAAATAAACGGATCTGAAAAGTTTTGCGTGCTGAGTCTGGCTGAACCTGAAGCGCTTGACAAAAGACTGGAAGGGTTTGCGCAGGCAGCTATTCGCTTTGACAAACCAAAATCTCTTTTTGCTAAATTGATATGGAAAATACGCCAGATTAGGATACAGGGGCATACATTTGTCAGCATCAGACCCCTTTCCTCTGCCAAATAGACCCTCATTCTACAATATCACCCCTCTCCGGCCTCTTTTAAAAAGTCGAAAGATGAAGAATGAACAATACTTATGAGAACTATCTTTAAACTATTTAGATACACTTCTCAGTTCATTCTTCACCATTCACTATTCTCAAATCAAATCAATTAAACAGATACCTTACCCTCCTGACGAGGATCAAGGTCATAAAGAGATGAAACCGTTGCCTGAATGGTCTTATACCACTCGTTGCCAAATTTGTCATTGATCTCATAATAATCCGAAAAATCAGGTTTTCGGATCTGCATCTTCCATTCCTGATTTTTAGCTTTATAGACAGGATCCACATGCAACAATTCATGATAGATCAACGTTTTTTTCGTGTCTTCATCCAGCATGTCCCAGAGTTCGCCGGATATTTCAATGTGATGATCGTGCCCTGAAAAGTGCTTCACTTCTCTGGATGCCTTTATACATTTAGCAGCTTTCTGCTTTGAAATATTGGGATATACAAGCAGATATCCAATTTGAGCCGGACCCAGATTCATATTATGCATTTCAATTACTTTTTTAGCGATTTGATCCATCTCAGGCGACTCAATTAACTCTTTATCTCTCAGTGTAATATCTCCTTTTGGATCTAAAAAATCATTCTCCGGCATACTGTCTATCCTTAATTTTTTGTTTATAATTATCTCACATTTTTGAAGTGCAAAGATACAAAAGTTGAACTTCCCATCGAATCACTTACTCCTCTTTTTT
>SKZL01000375.1 GCA_007127395.1 Balneolaceae bacterium | reverse complement strand
TAAATCCTCAACCGGAGATTACCATTTTAGATGGGGATGGTACACCTTTGCAGGGGGTTGATGTGACGGTAGCACTGGCCAGCGGGACGGGAACACTCAATGGTACCAAGGTCATATCAACCAACTCTTCAGGTGTTGCTGTATTTACCAATTTAAGTATTACCGGCGACCTGGGGACCTATTCACTGGGTTTTTCGGTAGCGAATAATAACAATATCGTTGTCTCTGAATTCATTGAATTGGTCATTAATGCCAGTGCAGATGAATCAACGATCACAGCGGCACCCACCTCAATAGAAGCAGATGGATCATCGATTTCAACCATTACCGTTCAAGTGAAAAATGCTGCCGGCGTAAACTTGACAGAAGGAGGAGATACGGTCTTGTTGTCAACCAATGCGGGATCTCTTGGTTCTGTTACGGATAACAATGATGGTACCTATACAGCCGAACTGACATCTTCCACAAATGTTGAAACAGCCACTGTTAGTGGAACGCTGAATGGGGATCCTATCGGTGATACAGCAACAGTAAATTTCATTATAGGAGCTGCAAGTTCGGTAGAAAGTACGATTTCAGCGAATCCGCTGCAGATCGATTCGGATGGATATTCTACATCAACGATCACTGTTCAGTTGAAGGATTCAAATGGAAATAATATTACCTCAGGAGGTGATACAGTTATCATTACTACTTCTTTAGGTTCAATAGGATCTGTTACTGACAATGGTAATGGAACCTATACAGCTACGCTGACTTCCGGTACAGTTGCCGGCAACGCGTCGGTAAGCGGAATCATCAACGGTAACAGTATGGAAAACAGCGTCAGTGTTGCTATTCTGCCGGGTCCTGTAAATGCAGCCAATACAACGATTACAGCCTCACCAACCTCAATTATTGCCAGTGGAAATTCTACTTCTCAGATAACGGTTCAGGCTGTAGACAGTAACGGTAATCCATTAATTACAGGTGGTGCTACGGTCGTGCTTTCATTAAATCCGGATGAGGGGAGTTTAAGTGGTGTGACAGATAACGGAAACGGTACATACACTGCAATACTGACATCATCCACCGTGCCCGGTGTAGTAACGATTACCGGAACGATTAACTCGGTTACAATTGGAGATGATGCAACAGTAGAATATCTCTCCGGTGGTGAGGAGGGTGAGGTATTTATTCAGGGTTCAGGGGGTGAAATATCTAAAATTGAAGTAAACGGCGATACCTACTATGTGCATCAATTCAATAATACCGGTTCGGATTCATTTACTCCACCACTGTCAACAACCGTTGTAGATTTTCTTATTGTTGCCGGTGGCGGTGGTGGTGGGACCTCCGAAGATTTCTCGAACGGAGGTTCCGGAGCCGGTGGGGCCGGTGGTGTTCTTTTTTCTGAGGATTTTGATATTTCTTCATTTACAACTCCTATAAGTCTTCTGATTGGAGCCGGAGGTGCTCCCGGGGCAGCCGGTGGCAATAACAGCGGATCAAATGGGGCGAATTCAGTATTTGCAGATGGTCAATCGGGATCTGTTTCAGCTCTGGGTGGTGGATTTGGTATTGGTGGAAATCCCAATAATGATCTTCAACCTGCAGGTGATGGCGGTAGTGGTGGTGGTGGCCGCGGTCCGGCTACAGCAGGTCAGGTTACATCTCAAACTTTACCCTCCGGTGTTTTAACCTATGGAAACGTTGGAGGAATAACGCCAAATGCAGATACAGGTGCCGGTGGTGGCGGTGGAGGTGGTGCCGGAACAGCAGGATCTGACGGTCAGGGTGGCGACACCGGTGATCCGCCTCAGGGATTTGGTGGAGATGGAGGAGATGGATTCCAATTTAATATCACCGGGACTTCAGTATACTACGGCGGTGGCGGAGGAGGAGGTGCCGGTCAAACAGGGACACCGGGTGCGGGTGGTCTTGGTGGAGGTGGAACCGGTGCTAATGATAATGCTAATGCGACAGCCGGGTCAGCCAATACAGGTGGGGGCGGTGGTGGAGGCAACAACAGCCAACAAGGTGCAGCAGGTGGTTCCGGAACGATAATCATTCGTTATAAAGCACCCTCTTTGTCTATTACACAACAGCCTTCAGCTACTGCACTGAGTGGTCAAAGTTTTTCACAACAACCTGAATTAACATTGGTTGATGGTGGTGGTAATCCAATCAATAATATTGAGATTACTGCTTTTCTTGCTTCAGGAACAGGTACACTGAATGGTACTTTAACGGCTACTACCAACTCTAGTGGTATTGCTCAATTCACTAACCTTTCCATTGATGGAAATGAAGGTTTATTTTCTTTGGCATTTAACCTGTCAAGTGCGTCAAATTTTGTAATCTCCAATTCCATTGAAATTACCGGTAACAGCCCGTTTTATAGTCGTCAGACCGGAAACTGGAATGTTGTATCGAACTGGTCCAGAGATTCACATACCGGGGCGGCAGCTACTACAACACCAACAGCTGAAGATGAAATATTCATAGGAAATGGAGATACAATCACCCTTAACTTCTCGCCATTTACTCTCACATCTCCGGGTATAGTGACGATTTCTGATACAGGGATCCTTGATTTAACAGGCGAGAACAGAATCAGTGGTACGGGAACGGTTATTCTGGAAAGTGGCGGAGGGCTGAAAATTGGATCTGTAAATGGAATTACCATGAGTGCCGATGCCGGAAATATCAGAACCGACACGCGTACGTACAATGACGGGGCGAACTTTACATATCATGGGTCAGCGGCTCAAGTGACAGGTGATGCATTGCCTGCACAGATAAATAATTTAGAGATCACGAACCCAACTACAGTGCGTGCAACTATATCACACCGGGTGAGCGGGACATTAACTCTTGGAAATGGAGTGTTGATCATGGGTGATGGACTTTCATTAATTGCCAACACCAAGGATATTACGTCCGGTGAACTTCAATATGAACTTGAAATTGGTGGGCAAGCCGGTTACCGGCTGATATCTTCACCGTTGGCCGTAAACTATGCAAATTTGTTGAGTGAAGTAATTACTCAGGGTTTCACCGGTGCTTCACTTACAGATACCGATCCGCTTCAACCAAATGTGCTTTGGTATGATGAATCTTATGAAGGGACAGATAATCAAAGATGGAGGGCACCGGGGAATATCAGTGACAATGCGGTTGTGGGAAGGGGATATCACGTATACATGTTTGGCGAAGTGACCGGCGACAACAGGTACAATGATGCATTCCCTTATACATTGGTGGTCAATGGACAAGAGAATGAAGGTGTAGCCGGAGATGTGGATTTTGGTGTGACTTATACGGTAGATGGTGATACAGGATGGAATCTGGTCGGGAATCCGTTTGGTGCATCGATAGATTGGGATAATAACGCATCATGGACAAAAGTGAATATTGATCCGACCATCTACATTTGGGATCCGAATACGAGTAACTACCTTACCTGGAACGGCACGGCCGGAGATATTACAGACGGGATTATTGCGCCTTTTCAGGGTTTCTGGATTAAAGCAAATGATGAAGATCCGGAGCTGACGGTCAGCCGGGATGCCAAAACACTGGATTCAGGTGCCGGTTATATAGGTAAAAGTGCATCAAAAACTATACGTGAACCTGCACCGGTAATCAGTATTCGTGCTCGGCGATCAAAGTTTTTACAATCAACGATGCACATTTCATTTACTGAAAATGGAAAATTGGGACTCGACGAACTTGATGCATACAGACTGTTGCCACCGCCTGATGTGCAGGATTTTCTGGAATTTTACTCACGTGTTGAGGGTGAAAGATTAGCTGTTAATAATCTTCCACGCCGTTTTGGACGAGTTATTGAGGTGCCGCTTGAATTGAACGGATATTCAGACGGTAATGCTATTGATGAAGATCTATGGTTATCCGTGACCGGATATGAACATGTTCCTGAAGAATGGGCTGTGGAGCTCATAAATGAACGCACAGGTGAGAAATTCTCAATTACAAGAGGGGACTCGGTTTTGGTCTCTATGGGGCATATGAATGGTAAAAATGTTACCCGGACCAATGCTACCGGAAAAGTTACGACACGTAACGATGATTCACATGTGAAATTTACACTTCGAATTGCTCCGGGTGAAGATGCACTTGGAATATCAAGAGAATTTATGCTCCATCAAAACTATCCAAACCCTTTCAATCCTTCCACCACGATTGCTTTTGAGCTGCCTCTGCCTGATCGGGTGCGTCTGGAAATCTTTGACCTGCTTGGCAGAAGAGTGGCAATTCTGATCGATGAGAATCTGCAGACAGGGAGCCACGCCAGAACATGGGATGCCTCCAATCTGAGCAGTGGTGTCTACTTGATCCGGTTGGTAACATCGGATGGTGTTTATAGCCGGAAAATGACATTGATTAAGTAACCATTTCTCAATCGTTTGATGAGAAAACTCTAATGGTTCATGCCTGGATGGAATGTTATCTTAATATAAGTTCGTGCAGAAAAAGTTTCATCGTTCAAATTCATGATAGAAATAAAAAGTTAAAATTATTTTTAAAAAGAATTTAATCACGGAACAGCTCGAAAGTCAGCCGGAGATAGAAGTTTATTGCATATATTTGTT
>SKZL01000373.1 GCA_007127395.1 Balneolaceae bacterium | reverse complement strand
GCTCCCCACATGGCAGCCTGCTGCACATTATCTATTGAGTTCTGAATGAATTCACTCTGGTCGGTAACAACCAGCATATTCAAGTCATCTCTTTCTGCGTTGATCCTCTCAATCTCCCTGTGAATAAGCCTGGAGACTTCAACTGTATTTGACCCTGTCTGTTTTCGGATTCCCATCCGAATCATAGGCACATCATTCACTGCGGTTACCCGGCCAATATCCTGATAAGCATCTTCTACAGTCGCTACATCACGTACCCGTACAGGCACACCATCCACTCTTGCGATAATCGTTGAAGCAATTTGATTTATGGATGTATATTCACCCATGGTTCGCACATAGAGTTCTGTGAGGCCATCCTTTACATTTCCACCCGGAGATGTATTATTTTCTGCAATAATTGCACTTTGAACATCTGCGGCGGTCAATCCGGTGGCCATAAGCCGATCCCGCTTCAGGTTCACGAGAATTTCACGATGGACGCCACCCCAGACATCAATGGATCCAACCCCGGGAATTTGTTCGAGCCTTTTGGAAATATCCCTTTCAAGCAAGCGGGTCAGTTCGTCCAAGGGCCGTTGCGACTGGGCCCCAAGCATGACGATCGGAGACTCATTTGGGTCAAATTTCCTGACCCGTGGTGCATCTGCCTCATCCGGCAAGCTTCTGCGAACCCTGTCGAGCGCGGCTCTCACATCATTGGCCGCTTCATCCAGATTCGTATTCTGTGAAAAATTGAGATTAACACGACTTCTACCCTCTTCTGAGGTGGAAGTAACCTCTTCTACATTTGCCACACCCGCAAGCGCATTCTCTATCTGATCCGTAATGATCACCTCTATCTCTTCAGGGCCAACATTTGGATAATCAACCGAGATAGATAATCTTGGAAATTCGACGGGAGGAAGCAGATCTACAGGCAGATACCTGAATCCTGCAATCCCTAAAACAACAACTATGAGATAAACCATAGCAGTTGCAATAGGTCTGTTTATCGATGTTTGTGTCAGTGCCATAGTAATTTAGTTAATATTCCTGATTTCCAAACGTCGCTGTTCAGCTACATTTCCTTCATTCATGATCTCTCTTAGCAGATCCTGAGGCCGCAGCCGCTGCATATCGATAATATCTTCCCACTCCACAGGCCTTACCCTCGCAATCTCACTGTTGTCCCTTACGAGAAGGTTTTGGCCGACGGTTACCACCCAATCACCACTCCGAATGCCACCAACACCGGCTGCATCACGTCCGCGGGCAATCACTTCTATTGGACGAAATTCAACATCTGTGGGGTTACTCAAATTGGATGTCGGTGCTCCATCTTCCGGCTCTTGAATCATCGTTGTTTCAGAGCCAAAACTTGTAGCAACATAGACACCGGTAACGCCGGACTGAGGATTTCTGTAGATCGCGCTTAGCGGGATCACCGTCGCCTGTTCACTCTCTCCATAGAGAATATCGACTGTTACAAACATACCCGGAAGCAGAATCCGGTCTTCGTTCTCTACCTCTATCTCAGCCTGTGTACTAAAATTTCCGGCTCCCAGAAAAGGTGATATTCTGGAGATCTCAGAAACCACTACGGTATCCGGCAAGTTTTCTGAAAAAATTCGTACGGTGTTGCCGGTCGAGATATAACTTAACATGCGCTCTGTCAGGTTAATCGTGATCTTGGACTGCGTTAAATCACCTACCGTAAAAAGACGGGTTGAATTATTTACAAGCATCCCAATCTCTGCCCCTCTTTGGCCTATTGTACCGGAGACGGGAGACCGAACAATCGTCTGATCGAGCGCATCTTTCTGTTCATCTACCGTTGAACGCGCCTGTTCTACCTGTGCATCAGCCAGCTCCAGGCTCGCCCTCGCCGATTCAAGGCGTGCTTCAAGCTGCTCCAGTTCCATCTCACTGCTCAAGTCTCTTTCTGCCAGAATCCTCTCTCTTCTGATTTGCGAATCTATTTCACCCAATGCCGCTTCTGCCTGCCTTTTTTGTGCCAGGCTTATCCTCAGACTTGCCTCTGCCTGACGCAGACGCTCCCTATATTCTGTGTCCCGCAATTTGAGGAGAGGCTCACCCTGATTTACCTGATCTCCATTTTGAACATAGATCTCTTCTATCGGTGCAGAGATACGTGGATAAATTTCAACCTGATTACTAGCACTAACAATACCGTTTAATCTCTCTTCAAGTGGTAAACCACCATACTGTGCTTGCACTACTTCGACAGCAGGAATTATATCCTGCCCCATCTGCCCTGATCCATTTTCATCTGCACTACAGGCGCTTAACAGAGCTCCCGCACCCAAAATAAATATTACCCTTTTCAATTTTCTCATATAACTATTTGTCTGATTCGTTCATCAGGATAACACAAATTGTGAATATTCATTCCTTAGGTTGTGTTAAAATGTTTAAAAAACAGTGTTAATTTTTAAAATCTTGCAAAAACAGTAGAGAATATTTTGTGGTATTTACACTGAATCATTTTAAAAGCAGACCTAAAATTTTTTCAGGGGCATCCACCCAATTTAATTTGAGGGCAATACCCTGAAATATTTCCCCGACAGCTGTCGGGAGGAGTGTAGTCGAAATGTTCTTCTGGAAAACACGAATGTAGATTTTAACAGATTCCTGAATTCTTACTATATTTGACGTGACGCAGATTGGATCGTTTGATCCGATTCTGCAAGATTTGAAATTGACCATTATGAATAGAAAAGTACTTATCGGAGTAATCATCGCTTTTTTTATAGCAATTTTTGCTTATTTCTCATTTTCTCAAATAGTTCCTCAGGAGATAGAAAATGCTCCCGATTGGATGCCGCTTCATGTTGCGATGGAACAGGCTGCTTCCGATGATCGGTTGATAATGGTTGACATCTATGAAGTTGGATGTCAGTTTTGCCGGAAAATGGATCGTGAAACTTATCCTTCTCCAAGTGTTCGTGCGGTACTGGATCGTGCTTTCCACCCCGTAAAGATAAACGGGAACTCTGAGAACAAAATGATCTTCATGGGCGAAGAAATTGCAGAGCGTGATTTTGCCGGCAGAATGGGTGTGACCGCTTATCCTTTTACGGTTATTATGGATGCTGATGGAAATGTAGTCGACCGCAGAAGGGGATATCAGGATGTTGTTGGGTTCACCCGCTTTTTAAATCGCGCAGTAGAATTGAAAAACAGCAACAGTTCAGAAATTTGAGCCGTTGTTAATATAGCTCCTCTTACTTTTTTTCTTATATTCGCAAAACTTAAAAACTCTGACCATCTCGCAATGTGACCTGGTTGTTATTCGGCATATCTATATACGTTTTAATTCAATTGGGAATCGGTTGGTGGGTATCCCGAAAAATTGAAACAGAGCTGGATTATCTGCTTGCGGGCCGCAATTTAGGTTACACTCTCGGTACCTTTACCATTTTTGCCACATGGTTTGGTGCAGAAAGTGTCATCGGATCATCCGGCGCCATCTACAGCGGCGGACTCTCAGGCGGTACAGCTGATCCTTTCGGGTTTGGGCTCTGCCTGGTACTGATGGGACTGATCTTTGCCGCACCGCTTTGGAAACGTAAGCTCACTACACTCGCCGATCTTTTTCGCGAGCGTTACTCTGCCGGTGTTGAAAAGATTGCGGTTTTTATGATGATCCCGTCCACCCTTTTTTGGGCTGCTGCCCAGATACGAGCCTTCGGACAAGTTTTGACAGCTTCATCCTCTTTGGAGCTGGGAATTGCAATTGCGATTGCCGCAACAATTGTGATCGTTTATACCACTTTGGGAGGACTTCTGGCGGTTGCCTATACAGACATCATTCAGGGCCTGGTTCTGATCACCGGTTTACTTGCACTTTTCATTTTGATGCTTTTCAATACCCCCGACCTGGGTGCCATATGGAGCTCTGTTGATCCCGAAAGACTCACCCTAAGACAGCCTGAGGGTGTTCCGTTACTGGAGCGTATCGACATCTGGGTTATACCATTATGCGGCTCAGTGGTGGCTCATGAGCTTGTGGCACGTGTGATTGCCACCCGTTCACCTGATGTGGCAAGAAGGTCATCAATAGCAGCAGGCTCTATGTACCTCGGTTTTGGCCTTATTCCTGCATTTATTGGCATCATTGGCCTGCACCTGGTCCCCGGCCTCGAAGACAGCGAGCAGATTGTACCCATTATGGCTCAAACATATTTGCCCGCTTTCTTATATGTCATCTTTGCCGGTGCTCTCGTATCGGCCATACTCTCAACCGTAGATTCCGCACTTCTTGTTGCATCCTCACTGGTATCCCATAATATCATCGTGAAGAATAAGCCGGATATGCCGGAATCGCACAAAATCGGATGGGCGAGAATTTTTGTCGTTCTCTTCGGCTTATTGGCCTGGTTTATTGCTACCAACGCAGAAGGTGTATATAACCTGGTTGTGGATGCGGCAGCATTTGGTACCGCCGGCATCTTTACCGTTGTCGTTTTCGGGTTGTTTACCGGTTATGGTAGCCGATTTGCAGCAGGCATCACGCTATTTACCGGAATGAGTGTCTGGCTATTTTCCACATTTATTCTGGATCTTGGCTGGGCCTTTCTGCTCTCATTAATCTGCTCTT
>SKZL01000186.1 GCA_007127395.1 Balneolaceae bacterium | reverse complement strand
CACTCGGCCGGAAATTCTGTCACTGTATTGATTGAATTGGACAGTCATACGGCGATCTATGACAGTAGGATCTTCAACAGTAGCGGAAGCGTATGGTTGAAGTTCGATTACAGACGGGTTTGAATTTGCTGATTCAGGTAATCTGAATATGATTGGAAGCATAAACTGAACACGTACGGGGCGACCCCTCTGATAACCCGGTGTGAATTTTGCCTGACTTACCACACGTAGTGCCTCTTCATCTGCACCACCTCCGATACCTCGCAATACCTGTGGTCGTTCAACTTCTCCTTCTTCATTTACTATAAATTGAACAAATACCCGTCCTTCAATTCCAGCTCTGCGTGCCATTTCGGGGTATCGAATCTCTTGCGCAATTGATTGTAAACCACCGATCAGTTCCGGCATCTCCTCAACAACCAAAAAATAATCTTCTTTATCCAAGTCTGCCATATCCAACTCCTGTTTCTCCATTCCCAGGGTTGTTAACACAGAGTTATAGGACTCTTCACTCAGATTAGTGTTAACCTCTATTACACCCTGAGAGCCTCGTTCTCCATATTTGTCAATGGCAGTCTGTCCTTTAAGTACATTAATTGAGATGATATGCTCTTTAGCCGCCTGAAGTTGACTCAGTGCATCCTGATGTTTGGCAGCCTGCTCTTCATCACTCATAAAAATAAGTATTTGATGATATCCCCGTGATCCGTCACGATCGATGTCGGTCATTAGTTCAAGTTCTTCTTCGTCAAAAATTTGCGAAGTCTGCATATCCGTACAAGCCATAAAAACGGCTGTACTCAATATGACGGCACCAAATATGGCCAGGCTCAGGCGTTTGGGTATCGGTTTATGTATGTTTGGTTGTGTAATCATTAGGATCCTCTTTTTTAGGTTTGATGATTCCTGAGCCATATTAACGGAAAGTTCTTTATTCAGATTGGGCATGTGGAGCAGCTCCAAAAGGAGGGAGGCATACTCCTTTCTTGAGATCTGATCTTCGGACAATACCAATGTGTCGCACCTCAATTCACGGTATTCGATCAGCTCTTTTTTGAGCATGTGTACCACCGGATGGAACCAGAAAAAGATACCGGTGCATACAGTTGTGACCTGAGAAATAAAATCATTTTGTGTGATATGAGTGAGTTCATGCCGGATGGCCAGATTCAATTTATCCGGATTATGTTGCAGCGATTCGGGCAGCAGAATAACAGGATGTCTATACCCGAATGTGACCGGAACGATCTCTTCACTGTGGAAGGCGATATCTACACTTTTCTTCAAACCGGAAGCCAGTTTTCTGTTTTTTTGATCCAGTTGATTCAATTCCAGTATCGGTTTAAAATGGAATGAAGATCGGATTTTAATCAGTTGCAGCCATTGGAAGATAAATCGAAAGAGGGAGAATAAGGCTCCTGATATGAGCATCAAAAAGAGTGATGCCATCAAAATATTTGGCAGGGTATAAATAGATGGAGCGGCGTTTTCCGTTACACTGATCTCAATCGGGTTTACCATTGAAATAATTTTGAGGCTTACCGGTTCAGCTTGATTTGCAAAGAGAGTATTTTCTAGCATATAGAGTGTAGCGAGTCCTGCAAACCCGGCCGTCAGGGCAAACATCAGGGCAAGACGCCCATGATATTGAATCTGCGGATGAAGATTGGTATAGGTCCTCATGATGAGCCATCCGGTTAATGCGGCTACAGTCCATATGAATAACGGGAGCCAGGAGAAGTGAAAAAGTGCTTCACCTGCTGATACAATAGATGTGAATAGGTTTTCCATGATTAATCGTCCAGTTTATCGATCATCTTTTTGATTTCCAGCCGCTCTTCCTCTGTAAGTTTTTCACTTTGAACCAATGTCTGAACCAGCTCTTTAGGTGAGCCCTGAAATACTTTGTCAACCAATCTGTCGATCAGGCTAAAACGAACGTCATCGGGATGGACTGCAGCACTATAGATGTAGCTGAGGCCCTCCTTGCGATACTTTAGATACGATTTGTCAGCCAGATTTTTCATGATAGTCATCACCGTTGTATAGGCGATATCACGATATTCAAGAATTTTTTCCCTGACATCCGAAACAGATGCTTCCCCCAGTTTCCAGACATGATTGAGTATTTCCATTTCTGTTTCACCAAGTGGGCTAAGTGGCTTGCGCATAAGAGTTGTTTTTTTAAATGTTCGGTACGATATTTTGTGCGATAGAGAGACTCTTTTTTGTGAGCCGCACCGGATATACATTTATGTATTACCCGGTTAGTACTAATAAAATAGTAATAAGAGTAAAAGTCAATTAATTTTTTTAGAATCATTCGTAAAGAATCCAAATTCTCAAATTCAAATAAATGGTAACAACAGAATTTAAATCAAAAAATAAACGAATCTATTTTCACAATTTGGAAAAACTGAAATGGAGTATCGTTCCATTGATTTTGGGACTGTTGTTGCTTCTTTCAGACCTGTTTAATTGGTTTGAAATGCAGGGTAATGGAAATTGGTCGGGGCTTGGTTTAATCGGTCAGTTGCTGATATATGTGACTCTTTTAGTATTGATCTCACCATATCTTTTCAGGAGATATGTTGTTCAATGGAATGAGATTGGGATGCAACTCAAAGTGGACTCTTTTTTTGGCACGTATATTCCGTTTTCAGAAGTAACAAGTTTGGAGATACATGATGATAGTCTTAAGATTTTCCTCTTAAATGGTAAAGAGCGCAAAATTGATGTGTCTCACATTTTGGAAGAAGACATTGACAAGCTCATGAAAGTGATCAAAGGAAAAATTAGGAATGGTTAAAAGTATCTTTGTAATTTGAGCTACAATCTGCAATACTATTTTACTCCTCTTGGGCGGTATCGTCCAGCATCTTTTCAGCTTGTTTATTTGCCCATTTTCCTGGAATTGTGTCCACAAAATTGAGTGCGATTTTTATTACCGGCAGATTCTGTTCGTTCATCTTCAACGATGGCTGTTTGTTTTTTTGATATTGATTTCATTTGACTTCAAGCATTTACAGGTTTCAGTTTATTTTGTGTATAAGTGAGAAATAACTATTGATCTGATTCCGGCCAAAAGAGGTCATCCAGTGTTCGGTCAAGTTCAATACATATTTTAATAGATAATCCCAGACTTGGATTGTAGTTTCCGGCTTCAATCATACCAATGGTTTGCCGAGTAACACCGACCCTGTTGGCAAGATCTTTCTGAGTAAAATCTTTGGCGGCTCTTGCCGATTTCATTTTTAAATTTTTCATCTTGACCTGCTATGTTCTTGTCAGAAAGAAAGTGTATAATTAACAATATGTCAAAAATATATTGCAAAAAGTAATCTCAAAGTGCCATAGAAAATATTGTGATTCAATAATTTTTGATTGATCTTCATCTGACGATCACAGATTTGATTATAAAACAGATTTATTATGTACGAATACAGTTTTATTGCACACAATGATTATGTTGAGTATCCGGTTGAGGAGATGAAGGAGCGTGCTTCTGAATTTTTGAAGATGATGAAAAGGCGAAGGTCTGTTCGTGACTTTTCAGACAGGGAAGTGCCCCGTGAAATCATAGATAAATCTATTCTTGCAGCCGGAACAGCACCTAATGGGGCAAATATGCAGCCCTGGCATTTTGTGGTGGTTCAGGATCCAGAAGTCAAGAAAAAAATCAGAGAGGGTGCAGAGAAGGAGGAGTTTGAATTTTATAATAATCGAGCACCGGATGAATGGCTGGAAGCTCTCAGGCCTCTTGGAACGGATCAAAAGAAACCTTTTCTGGAAAAAGCACCCTACCTGATTGCGATATTTTCCAAAAGTTATGGCATAGATAAGGAGGGAGAGAAGGAGAAATACTACTATGTGAAAGAGTCGGTAGGAATTGCGACTGGAATATTGATTACAGCATTGCACAATGCCGGTCTGGTTACATTGACCCACACACCGAGTCCGATGGGGTTTTTAAATAAAATTCTGAATCGCCCTAAAAATGAAAAGCCTTTTTTGCTGCTTGTTACAGGTTATCCTGAAGAAGGAGTAAAAGTACCTGATATCAGCAAAAAAGGCCTGGATGATATTGCTACGTATATTTGATCACTATTGTGATCACTGTTTTGCTGCTGACCATCCCCTGATAAAACCAACATTTTGGGCAACTTCAGGTACATTTTCATACCAGTTGGCTTCATATTCAATAGAAATATGCCCTGCAAAGTTTTGTCTTCGTAATTCCTGAAGTACACCGGCGGCATCACCGACTCCAGTGCCGAAAACTACATCTTCAGCCTCTCTGTCATACGCTTCAACATCTTTCATATGTAGGGATATTATTCGTCCCTCAGAAATTTGTAATGCATCAATAGGTGAAATTCCTGATCGTACCCAGTGTCCGGTATCTGCACAGATACCCAATCTTGAATCTCTGCCATCAAGCAGATCGGCAACATGATTCGGATCCCATATCATATAGTCAGAATCCGGATCTTCCGGCTTTGGGTGATTATGGATGGCCATCATGATATCGAACTCTTTGACTAACTCTTCTATAAAGTCCATCTCTTCATGAGTATTCGGATTGGATGTAATGGCAGGTACACCAAGTT
>SKZL01000211.1 GCA_007127395.1 Balneolaceae bacterium | reverse complement strand
GTTTCAATTCTTTCTCAATTGTCCTTGGAGTAATATTGTGTTTCTGATTATACTCAAACTGTAATTTACGACGACGATCGGTTTCATCAAGTACTTTTTTCATACTTTTTGTGATTTTATCCGCGTAGAGAATCGCTTTCCCTTTAACATTACGCGCAGCCCTGCCGACGATCTGAAAAAGTGCCGTTTCCGACCGGAGAAAGCCCTCTTCATCTGCATCCAGTATCGCAACAAGGCTAAGTTCGGGTATATCGATTCCCTCTCTGAGTAAATTGATTCCGACCAGTACTTTAAAGTCACCCCGCCGATATTTATACAACACTTCAACCCGTTGCATTGCATCCAGTTCACTGTGCATATAAGCCGCCGGAATACCCAGATTTTTAAGATATTCACTTAGCTCTTCACTAAGTCTTTTGGTCAGTGTAATGCAGAGAACCCGTTCATTTTTATCTGCCCTCAACCGGATCTCATCCAGCAGGTCATCTACCTGATTTGAGAGCGGACGCACCTCAAGTTCGGGCTCCATCAAACCGGTCGGACGTATGATCTGTTCCACAAATATACCCTCCGATTTTTCCAGCTCATAATCGCTTGGAGTAGCACTCACAAAAATTGCCTGTTTGATCATGGTCTCCCACTCCTCGAAAGTGAGCGGACGGTTATCCAGAGCGGATGGCAATCGAAATCCGTGTTCAACCAGTTCGATCTTACGGGAACGGTCACCACCATACATAGCACCGATCTGCGGAACGGTCTGATGACTCTCATCCACAACCAGCAGATAGTCATCGGGGAAATAGTCCATCAGGCAGAACGGCCTCTCGCCCGGTTTTCGGGCACTCAGGTAACGCGAATAGTTCTCGATTCCGGAGCAGTAGCCTATCTCCTGCATCATCTCGATATCAAAGAGTGTGCGCTGCTCCAGGCGTTTGGCTTCCAAGAACTTCTCCTCCTTCTGCAGGATATCCACCCGCCAATAGAGTTCTTCGCGAATCTTTCCAATGGCCTCTTCAAGTCGGTCTTTGGTCGTTACATAATGTGATGCCGGGTAGATATGAAACTCCTCCACCTCATCGATGATCCGGCCGGAGTCGATATCAAAAATCTCGAGCCGTTCGATCTCATCCCCCCATAGCGAAATACGCAGTCCCTCCTCCGAGTAGGCCGGGTAGAGATCCACTACATCTCCTCTTACACGAAACGTGCCCCTGCTGAAGTCGATATCATTGCGGGAGTAGTGCAGGTCTACCAGATCATAGAGCAGTTTGTTGCGTGGAATCTCCATGCCGGTCTGCAGATGGATAATCAGTTTCGCATACTCGGATGGTGAACCGATCCCGTAGATGCAGCTCACCGATGAGACGATGATCACGTCTCTGCGTCCCGATAGCAGAGAACTGGTTGCCCGCAGCCTGAGCCGCTGGATCTCTTCATTGATGGAGAGATCCTTTTCGATATACTTATCCTGAGCCGAGAGGTAGGCTTCTGGTTGGTAGTAGTCGTAGTAGGAGATAAAAAATTCCACCCTGTTTTCCGGAAAAAAATCGCTCAGCTCACGGTATAGTTGAGCCGCCAGCGTTTTGTTGTGGCTCATCACGAGAGTAGGCTTCTGGACGTTCTCGATCACCCCTGCGATGGTACGTGTTTTCCCTGAGCCTGTAATACCCAGCAGTGTCTGATATTTGTCGTTGAGCTTCACTCCTTCCGTCAGCTCTTTGATCGCATTAGGCTGATCACCGGCAGGTTCCCACGGAGAGTGAAGTTTAAATTTCGACATTAAGTTTTTGGTGTGGTAATGGGGTAAAATTCCCGCTAACAAGGGGGATAAGATTCCCCCCTAATATGGGGGGATGAAAAGTCTCCCCTAATAAGGGGAGATTTAGAGGGGTGTAAAAGTTCGAGTTATGAGCCCTTAAAAACACCCCCCCTTAATCCCCCTCCCGAAGAATCGGGACAGGCTTTATTAGGGGGGAGTTTTAGTTAGGGGAGATTTTCTACCCCTTAATCCCCCCGAAAGCTTTCGGGGGAGACTTTTTAGTTACGCTGCAAGTACTTTCGAAACCTCTTCTGCTGCTTCTTTGAGGAGGACTGCAGAGATCACATTCAAGTCGCTGTTATCGATAATCACTTTAGCCTCTTCCGCGTTGGTGCCTTGAAGTCGGACGATAATCGGTACTCCTTCCACTTTTTTGGCTATCTCAGGATCCTTGATCGCTTCGATCACGCCATTGGCTACACGGTCACATCTCACGATCCCGCCGAAGATATTGATCAGGATCGCTTTCACATTGGGGTCCTCCAGAATAATTCGGAAGCCGTTCTTCACAGTATCCACATTGGCGCCGCCACCCACATCGAGGAAGTTGGCCGGTTCACCGCCGGAAAGTTTGATAATATCCATCGTTGCCATTGCAAGTCCGGCACCGTTCACCATGCATCCCACGTTACCATCCAGTTTGATGTAGTTGAGATCATATTTGGAAGCTTCCAGCTCCATCGGGTTCTCTTCAGACGTATCCCTCAGTTCCTGTATGTCCTTTTGTCGGTACAATGCATTTCCATCGAAAGTAACCTTCGCATCCAGTGCGAGTACATCCCCTTCCGGCGTAAGCACCAACGGGTTGATCTCCACCATATCCGCATCTTTCTCCACGTAGAATTTGTAGAGAGAAATTATGAATTTGACCGCTTTTTTGAACGCGTCACCCTCAAAGCCCAGGGCAAAAGCGAGTCTGCGGGCCTGATTAGGCTGAAGGTCCATCCCCGGCTCAACCCACTCCTTCACAATCTTTTCCGGTGTCTCTTCCGCCACTTTTTCGATCTCCACTCCACCCTCAGTGGATACCATGATCACATTCTTGCTCACTGCGCGATCAAGAAGGATGCCCAGATAGAACTCCTTTTCGATGCCGACGCCATCAGTAACGTAGATCGTCTTCACTTCCTGTCCTTCATCGCCGGTCTGGATGGTTACGAGTGTATCACCCAGAAGGGATTCAGCCGCGCTGCGAACCTCTTCGATCGTTTTACAAAGAATCACACCTTTAGCGTTATTCTTTTTGGTACGTCCCTTACCGCGTCCGCCCGCATGGATCTGGGCTTTGACCACAAAAAGGTCAGATCCATTTGCTTTCATCTCTTCTGCGGCTTGAACCGCTTCTTCGACAGATTTTGTGGCAACACCACCGGGAACGGCAATACGATACTCTTTAAATAACTCCTTCGCTTGATACTCGTGAATTTTCATCTCGGATACGTTTAAAAGTCAGATTCTTTGTTAAAATTAACAGCCTGAATAATACCCAAATCGACAGGTAAATAAAAGTGTGGTGTTATTCATCAAGTTCTAAAGCAGAATTCTCGATTTCGTTAAAATCTGTAATCATAGGAAAAAGATTAAGCTTCTATGAGTGTAATTATTAACGATGAAAACTGGATAAAATCAGATTTCTATTATGTGGATTTAACAAATAATTATTGAACTGAATTCCTTTTTGAATGGAATAAGAAATACCTTAACAGAAAGAGTAATAGATTCAATGGATATCATCTTTGATGAACTTTTTGGAAAAAAATAAAAAGCCATTCATTCAGGTAAACCATGATCTCATATACTCATGAACTCGGATTTTTTAACAATCATTTGAAAATAGATTGCAATGATATCTGAATATTTTATTGAATTTTTCAATCGGCTGGAAAGACAGGGACCAGGTGATGACAACTATACCGAGTTGGCTTTTTGCTTGCTGGACAACCTGCCAAAAAACCCACGCATTCTGGATGTGGGCTGCGGAACGGGCAGGCAGACACTGACGCTGGCCGGTATTGCTCCCTGTGAAATCACAGCAGTAGATGTGTTTGATTCTTTTCTGAATAAGCTGAATGAAAATTTAAAACAGGAAACTCTGAAAGGGACAATAACCACTTTGAATGCATCCATGCTTGAACTCCCCTTTGAAGATGAGCAGTTTGACCTGATCTGGTCGGAAGGTTCTATCTACATCATGGGATTTGAAAATGGACTGAAGGAGTGGAAGCGGCTCCTGAAACCAGGAGGTTATCTGGTGGCCTCAGAAGCAACGTGGCTCAGGAGGGACATCCCGGAAGAGATCCTTAACTTCTGGACTACAGCCTATCCGGAAATCGGAACTGTCACTGAAAAGCTTGCTGTTATTGAACAATGCGGATACCAGCCCCTGGCACACCTTACCCTGCCGGAGTACGGTTGGCAGCAAAATTATTATGACCAAATGGAAGCACAAAAGCAGGATTTCTTGGACCAATACGGCGATGTGGCGGAAGCCCGTGAAGTTGTGGAGAGTGAGTTGGAGATGGAGAGAAATCTATATCAAAAATACAAAGACTACTACGGTTATGTTTTTTATATCATGAGGAAAATATGATGGGAAAACAGATATAGAAACTTATATATTATTGGTAGGGAGTATGTAACCCGGCATCATGAAGAGCTCTGTTCTCACACTCATTATTCTGATTTTTATTGCATTTCTACCGTTTCAATTAACCGGACAGCATGTGATTGAAGTTGAATCGGCGGATACCACTTATACAAACCGTCTGACTGTACTGCCCATACTTGGTTC